>JAQIBQ010000537.1 GCA_027859005.1 Prolixibacteraceae bacterium
GAATTTACTTTGTAATTCAAAATTACTTTATTCGAAACTGAAAGATTAATGTACTCAGTTGTAGCACCAATTATTTTTTTAAACGAGGTAATTTCAATATTAGGTTTATTGGAATTCAATGTTATCGAATCGGGATAGAATGAATTAAAACCGTCCATTCCACCAAATAGAATTTCACCATCATCACAAACGAAAGCAGCTCTTAAATTAAATTCCAGACTTTGTAATCCGTCTTCAAGCGTAAAATTGTGAAAATTCTTTGTTTCATGATTAAATCTGCAAAGACCTTTTCCTGTACCCAGCCACAAATCATCATTTTTATCCTTTACTATTTCGAATATGTTATTACTTGGTAGTCCATGATCTTTTGAATAGTATGTAAAAGTAGAATCCTTTTTATTGAAGACATTTACATAGGTACTGGTTCCAATCCAAATCAAACCCTCACTATCTTCGCAAAGAGAAATGGTTAATTCACTACTTAATTCTTTCTCTCTCTTTTGAAAATGTTTAAGTTGTTTGGTTGTTTGGTTTAAAACGTCGAGGCCACTTACTGTTGCAATCCAAATTAAACCTTCTGAATCCTCCATTAAACAATAAACCAGATTAGCACTTATTTTATGATCAGGTGCCATTTCTTTTTGAAAAACCTCAACAATAGTTTTCTCTTTATTTAGTTTGTAAAGTCCATTTTGAGTTCCAATCCAATAATTTGAGAAACGATCTTGAATAATTTTATTGATTCGGATATTTTTAAAGGTAGGCAATGCTGAATTCTCAAAATATTCATTGTAAGGAATGAACTTTTTTTGAAGAGTATCATAAACGGTCAATCCATCACGTGTGCCAAGCCAAACAATGCCATCTTCATCTTCATATATTACATGAACAAAATCATTAGTCAGTTTAAATCTTCCGGCATGTTGAGTTGAATAATGCTTAACTTCACCGGTCCCTCTGTCAAAAATATTTAAACCCTGCCCCCAAGTTCCAACCCACAAAGCACCATCTTTATCCCTATATAACGATGCTATTACATTTCCCAAAAGATCGACAGAATTTGAAGAATTACTTTTTCGATAAAGATGAAATTTCTTTTTCTTCAAGTCAACCTTACTAAGTCCTTGCAAAGTGCCAATCCAAAGATTTTCAGATTGATCGATCATGAGTGCTTGTACAATATTATGACCAATAGAGCTAGTCTCTGAAGTGTAATGTTGAAGGATTTTGGGTTTTGGTAAATTTGTTGATATTACATATAAACCGTCGCCTTCAGTACCCACAATTAAATTTTCATCTTTATCCTCAACTATCGACCTAATGAAACAATTTTGTAAGCTTCCATTTTTAAATCCCTCCTCCTTATTACATGCCAGTTTAAAACAGCTATCACCAGAATGAAATAGAAACAATCCACTACTTGTTCCAGCCCAAAGTTGATTTTTGCTATCGTTAAAGAGTGCGGTTATATTTACATTCTTGATCGGTGAGACTTCACGGTTAAAAAATGAGTAATAACTAAATTGTTTTGTCAAAAATGAATATCTTGAAATTCCTTTTGTTGATGCAATCCAGATATCCCCTTTATTATCTTCAATAATTGGAATGGCTACATCTTTAACGGCACCATCATACTCAAGCCTACTTTTATAATGAGTAAAACTATTTTCGGTAGGATTGTAAACTGAAAATTCAGGAGGAGTGTTGATTAAAATATCACCATTACTTGTACAACTTAGTCCATAAATATAAGTTGTACTACTTGTTTGGAAATTTTCTTCAAACTGTATTCTACGAAATTTATTTTCACCTGTGAGGTATTTATTGATTCCACCTTTGGTTCCTATCCACAAATTCCCTTCTTGATCTTCTGAAATTGCATAAATCCAATTGTTTGAAATAGAATTGGTATCGAGCGGATTAAAACTGTAGATATCAAAAGCTTCACCATTAAAACGGTTGAGTCCATTTTGAGTGCCAACCCAAATATAACCCTTAGAATCCTGGAACACACAATTCACAACACTTTGCGATAAACCATCGTTAATTGAGTAATTGGTAAAGGCATATTGCTGTGAATAAGCATTCACTATTAATCCTATACAGATTAGCAATATTCCTAATGGTTTAAACATGTGATTTGAATATTAATGATTAAATCCTACCAAATTTAAGCATAAAATCAGATAATATCGAATTGAACAAAATGTTCGATTTGTAATTATCAACTTACTTAATAATTTTCAGTCTGGCATAGCAACTATGCATGAATCTCCGATAGCATATGATCATGAGGAGGTTCAGAAATAATATAGAATATTCTGTAGTATAATCAATTTGAAATTGGGGAGAAAAGTCTATTCCCTAACTATTATCCCTTTAGCTTAAAAAACGAAATCAGTTCTTTCAAACTTTCCGATTGTGCAGAAAGGTCTTCAGCACTTGCAGCCATTTCTTCCGATGAAGCAGCATTTTGTTGAGTAACATTGTTCATTTCGTGTATAGAAGAATTTAACTGTTGAACACCATTGCCTGATTCAATGTTGGCATCAACCATTTGCTTTATATTTAATGTTGTACGTTCAATTTCAGGAACTAGTTGAGCAATATCTTTCTCTGCATGAATAGAGCCTTTCTGGTTCTGTAATGTCAGTGCATTTACCTCAGTTGCTAATAACTTACTTGCATTAGCCAATTTTTGTACTTCATCGGCAACAACAGCAAAACCTCTACCATGTTCCCCGGCACGGGCAGCCTCAACGGCAGCATTTAGTGCTAAAATATTTGTTTGAAAAGCAATATCAGTTACTCCTTCAACTTTTGTGTTTATTTGATTATTGGTTATTATTGCCCCTTTTAAACCCATAATCATTCCATTAACTCCTTTCATAACATGCTTTGCCATTTCGCCTGTCATTTTCGATTGATTAATGTTCTCTGAAATAACCGTAGCAATTTCCTCAAAGGTAGAAGATACTTCTTCGAGATTTGCAGCTTGTTCACTTGAACTAGCTGAAAGTTCTTCAGCAATAGCACTAAGCTGAACACTGCTATTTGTTAGGTTTTCGGAAGTGGCATGTATTTCATTTATTACTTTGTTTAACGTTTCTATATGTTTGTGTAAAGCATTATTTAACCTTGCAAATTCATTTTTTCCCTCATCCTTTTTAATCTCTATTGATACATTCCCCTCTGATAAAAGCAATACATTGTCAATTGATTTATTGATAGGCCTTACGAGTGATTTACGTATTGATAAGAAAATACCAATTCCGATACCAAAATTAATAGGTAACACATAAAAAATATGCTTTTGACCAAAAACTCCAACAAGATACATGTCGAAATTAACTATTAAAGCTAAAATGACAGCTGCCTGTGCAACTTTAAACATGAAAGAATCTTTAAAAATCAATTTTAAAATAATTCTTGCTGCCGGATAACTTCCAATTGAAACTAATGCTGCAAATAAATAATCATTCATCACTTTCCCACCTCATTTTTTATCTACGTTCTTACACCAAAACTTAACACTAGATGTGAAAAGTTAGTGTAATGTTTAATTTTTGATAATTGTAAATCCCCTTTTGTGTAGACATCTTCCCCTAAGATGCGATGCAAAAGAATCTAATTTTAATTTAAATAATTATGATTCAAATTAATAGTAAGAATAAAGATGGAATTAACATATCATTATGTAAGTTAGGGTTAGATGCGTTTTGAATTATGATATGAACAACTTTTTGGCAATCGATACAACCGAGGATAAGAGCAATAGATTTTGGCAATATATGTGAATGTTGAACAAGCGTTAAAGAGCAATTGAAATGAGCTACTTTAACGATGAGTGAAACCACACTTGTATAAGGCAACGATGAGCGAATAGCCCACAAGGATACCAAAGAATTATTAATATATTAATTTGCCAGACAAGAATGTCCGACCTACATTCTCCATTATCAATTATTAATTTTATTTTTACGACCTCAAATTCAAAATAATAGCAGAGCATTATGGCTGATGATATTTTTAAGAAACTGATTGCCCACAGTAAAGAGTATGGGTTTGTTTTTCAGAGTAGTGAAATTTACGATGGCTTAGGCGCTGTTTACGATTACGGTCAGAACGGGGTTGAACTAAAAAATAATATCAAAAAATATTGGAGGGATTCGATGGTAAAACTGCACGAAAATGTGGTGGGACTAGATTCTGCTATCTTTATGCATCCTACTATTTGGAAGGCATCGGGGCACGTTGATGCGTTTAACGATCCTTTAATTGACAACAAAGACTCGAAGAAGCGTTACCGCGCCGATGTATTGATTGAAGATGCATTAGCGAAAATTGAAGCCAAAATGGATAAGGAAGTTACGAAAGCGAAAAAACGTTTTGGTGACTCGTTTGACGAGGCTCAGTTCCGTGAAACAAATCCACGTGTTTTAGCGAACCAAGAGAAATGGAATGCATTGCACAAGCGATTTTCTGATGCTTTGAACAACAATGATTTAAATGAATTAAAACAAATTATAATTGACCAAGAAGTAGCTTGCCCTGTTTCGGGATCTAAAAATTGGACCGATGTACGTCAGTTCAACTTAATGTTCTCTACAGAAATGGGAAGTACTGCCGAAGGTGCAAACACAATTTATTTACGTCCGGAAACGGCTCAAGGTATTTTTGTGAATTACTTGAATGTACAGAAAACTGGTCGTCTGAAATTACCATTTGGTATTGCCCAAATTGGTAAGGCATTCCGTAACGAGATTGTTGCCCGTCAGTTTATATTCCGCATGCGTGAATTTGAACAGATGGAAATGCAATTCTTTGTAAAGCCTGGCACTGAGCTAGATTGGTTCGACAAATGGAGAGAAACTCGCATGAGCTGGCACCGCGCACTTGGTTTTGGTGATGAAAATTACCGTTTCCACGAACACGAAAAATTGGCTCATTATGCAAATGCTGCTGTTGATGTAGAATACAAATTCCCATTTGGTTTTAAAGAAGTTGAAGGCATTCACTCTCGTACCGATTTTGACTTAAACCAACACCAAGAATTCTCGGGCAAGAAAATTCAATACTTCGATCCTGAGTTGGGTAAATCATATGTTCCCTATGTGGTAGAAACTTCGATTGGAGTTGACCGTATGTTTTTGCAAGTAATGGCGGCTAGTTATTGCGAAGAAGAAGTAACCAGTTCTAACGGCAAAGTAGATACCCGTGTGGTATTGAAATTACCCACTCCACTTGCTCCAATTAAATTAGCTGTTATGCCATTGGTTAAAAAAGATGGACTACCCGAAAAAGCACGTGAAATTATTGGCGACTTGAAATTTGATTTCAACTGTGCCTACGACGAGAAGGACTCGATTGGTAAGCGTTACCGCCGTATGGATGCGTTGGGAACTCCTTTCTGTGTTACGGTTGATCATCAAACGCTAGAAGACAATACCGTGACCATTCGTCACCGCGACACCATGGAACAAGAACGTGTTGCTATTGAAGCGTTAGGAGGCATTGTTGAAAATGCAACCAACTTTAAGGCATTATATGCGAAGTTAAAATAGATACTCGATGCTTGATTCTGGGTACTAGATTCTGGATTTTCGGATAAATAATATTGAAGAGCTGCTTGAAAGAGTGGCTCTTTTTTTATGCACCCTTCCAAATTATTTTGCGAATCACATAAATATTACGGTATTCAAAGATCATCATACGAACATTGAGGAGAGGGCTAAGTTGTGGTAATACTATTTCTTCTTTACCAATTTATACTTTGGAATATCACCCAATTTATAAGCGATATTAAATGATACAAGGTGGTCCTTAACTTTCAAATTTCTATTTTTCACTAAATAACCAATACCAGTATTCAACTCAAGCTCCAAGAGTAACTTTTTATTTATGCTTATTCCTACACCATTTACTACGCCATAAGTAAAACGATTAAAGCCATAATAACTGGAATACCTAAAAGGAGAACAATCATCTATTTGATATTCTATCGTTTTATGTAAATTCAAATCACCACGTAACCCAGTGTATAAATAGGGTTTTATAAATCTAGACCTTACAGTATTCCATTTTATCAAAACATCAGCATTTAGATTATAAAAGTGATTCGTTTTTTTAGGGACAATTTCAGTAGAGTCTAAAACACCATCAACTCGATAATGATCAATTGCATAACTACTTTCAAAAGATCCCCTGACTATAAAACCTCCATTTACAATTAAATTAAAGTTCTTATTCAACTCATGCTTATATTTTATTCCTAATCCAATAGTAGGTATACTTCTTTCTTGATATCTACCATAATCTTTTTCGTTGAATACATCACTAAAATAAGCATCTGGATCTCTCGTTTTAATTGAATCCATATAAAACACTAATCCTTCATCGGGATAGGAATGAATTTGACTTGCTAAGTTTCCTTTCAAATAAAGATAAAACTCATCTTTTGACCGTTCCTGCGCTTCAAGACTCGTATTCAATACTAAAAATGTTAATCCTAAAAATGCAATCTTTTTCATTTCTGTTTGATTTTGGTTTACATCTTTATAGATGCCATTATTTGAAATGGTTGCATTTGTTTCTAAAAGATAATCTCGATCTTGAGGTTTAAGCGTTTCAATTAATAAGGGTTCATGCTCGTTAACTTCCTCTTCGATCCAAATTGTATCCGTCACATACTCGTAATCATACACTACAATTGTATCGGGGGTTTGAGCAGATAATAAAACTGGTATTACTATAAAAAACAATAAGAACAGAATTGGTTTTAGCATTGAGTTTGGTTCGTTGGTATCTAGTATAGACGCAAAAATAGAGAATGGTTGCATTAATTAATTAATCGCAATCTTCATAATTTCATCTCTCCCTTCTAATCAAAGCTTATACTCCCTCTCCTTTTGGAGAGGACTGGGATGAGGTGGAAACTCATTCACACCAACTTTTCCCAAAAAAGGTATTCGGGTTCACTTTCTTTAAATCCAGTTTTTTCATAAAGCTTTTTTGCACCAAAATTATCTTTGCGAACTTCAAGTGTTATTTTGCACAAATTGTTTTCATTGCAATAGTCTACAATTTTTCCCATCATGGCTTCACCAATTCCCATTCTTCTGAATTTAGGATCAACGGCAAAGTCGTGAATATTGATGAGTTGTTTTCCTTTAAAGGTAGAAAATGCAAGAAAGCAATTGGCTATTCCAGCTACTACCCCATTTACTTTTGCCAGGAAGAAAACATAATTTGCTTGCTTCTTCAATCCCTCAATATTTCTTGTAGCTAGTTTACTTTCCAAATTCCTCTCGCCTCCCATTGGATCTTGCATGTACAAATCGAGCATTACCAGCATTGCTTTCTGATCCTCATGCTTATGAATATCTCCAACTATTACTTCAATTCTATTCTCCATTTTAATGAAATTTAATGAATTATATTTTTATTAATGAAACAAATTTATCGATAAAAATTCAATTCTGTCTTAAATAAATTTGGCGCTTCGCCCAAACCCGACGTCCTTTTTTTTAACAAAAGATTATTGCTCCGTTCAGTAAAATTGAAGCAAGCTTCCTATTACATTCACTTATCGCAATAATTGTCTTAACACAAAAAACGAAGGAAAACCCCGATAGCTATGCGGGGCAAGGCTCCCTTTAAAATAACTTCTTTATTTACTGAAATCTTAAGTGCGGCCGGGTGATCTATCCAGATTCCTGAATAGCTTCCCGTTCTTTCTAAAGATTTCAATAAAACATAAGACCATTTTAAATGAGGCCAATCATACATTGTAAAAGCCAAAGTTTTAAATTTGTTTGCAACCGATAATTCACTCATTTCTTTCAACATGTAACAGTTTAAACAAATTGTTTAGGACGCTATTGATAAAAGCTGATACAAAAAAAAAGGGTGCCTAAAACAAATTTGTTATTCGTTTTATGTACCCTTCATTAAATTTTATTTCAGAAAAATTCAGTTCGAGAAGAAAATTAAAAGTCAGTTTCTTTCGATTTAATTATTAACGTGATAATTAATGCTCTTGCAATTGAAAAAACAATAATGCCAAACAATGGACCAACCAAAGCCATTTTCAACCCCTCTGCTAGTAAATATGGAGCAATATCGCCTGCTGCCTCAATTCGATCAAAGGTAGTTATTAAGCCAATGTTACTCCCTAAAAAACCCCAGACTAATGCAAACCACCCAAGTGATTTTAGTAGCTCAATGGTTTTCTTCAAAGACTTTCCTTTATCCAGTAAACTCGTAACAAACAGGACAATAATCACCAATAAAAAAAGGAGAATTACATAAGTAAATAAGGGTCCCCCGTCATTTGCAATGTGAAATAATGCTTTCATATCATTTGGTTTTAAATTATTACTCCTCCAAAACTAAAACAAAAGAAAAAGTAAAAAATTTATATACGACCAATAACATATTCATGTATGGTTTTAACAATGCTAAGTTACAAAACGTATAACAATAGTCATTAGAGGCACTCATTCAGTTATTCATCTCTAGAAAAAAGAAAAATGCTAGATTTAATGTAATATTGTTGGAACATGACATCATATGCAATGAATAAATTTGAGAACACATGGTTTAAATGGGCAATAGTACAGAAGGTATTATTACATTTTTTATTTTGGATAGCCATATGGTTCTTTTTCTTTTATTTCTTTAGTTTCAACTCAAACGTTAAAGTTTACGTTACGTGGTTTTCAAGTTTGCTATTGCCCATAACCATGTCAATAACCTACTTCATGGTATATTATTTAATACCGACGTTCCTTCTTTCTAAGCAATATTTCAAATTTGCGCTGTACTCTTTCTATACAATGGTTGCTTCGTCAAACCTAATTATACTAACCTTATTCGGATGTATCATTTTTTTACTAGAATTCAATATCACTTTATTGCCTCCAATGAGCAAAAACTATTTGTTCATTCTTATATTGGTTTATCTGGTTGTTGGTATGGTTAGTTTCATCAATTTATTACAACACAATTTTAAAACTGCATCGAAAAACAAGGAGTTAGAAAATAAGATTCTGGCAACCCATTTACAGCTAAAAGATCAGGAATTACAATACCTTAAAATGCAAATCCATCCACATTTCTTATTCAACACATTGAATACAATTTATGGTTTAGCTTTAAAACAATCGAAACAAACACCCGATGTAATTCTTAAATTATCGAATTTGCTTGATTATATTTTATACCAGGTAAACAAACCAATGGTATGCTTAAATGAAGAACTTTTGCACATTCAAGAATACATCGACTTAGAAAGAATACGTTTTCAAGAAACGCTTCGTGTTTCAATAAAAATTGAAGACGTGGATGAAAAAATACAAATAGCACCCATGCTATTAATTCCATTGGTTGAAAACGCATTCAAACACGGAAACATAATCGACAATTATTTAAGCATAAATATTGAATCTGAAGTTTCAAATAATCATTTTACTTTTACAATTGAGAACACCGTTAATTCACAAAACACTAAAAATGGGAAAGGTGGAATTGGACTCCAAAACATAAAAAAACGACTTGAACTGCACTACAAAAACAATTACAAGCTTACTGTGGAACTGAGCGAAAACTGGTACAAAGCAAGCTTAACTATTTTCAAATTAAACGAAATAAGCAATGGATAAATTTATTAATTGTTTGGTGGTTGACGATGAGCCGGTAGCACGCGAAATAATTGAAAGTCATCTTGCGCGCATCACTACTTTTCGCTTAGCAGGCAGTTGTAAAAATGCCATGGAAGCATTTAAATTAATAAGTTCAACAAATATCGATCTTATTTTTCTCGACATTAACATGCCTGAAATCTCAGGGCTATCGTTTGCCAAGTCGATCAACAAAAATTTGAAAGTAATTTTCACTACTGCTTATCGTGAATATGCATTGGATGGCTTCGATCTTCAAGCGGTTGACTACCTGCTAAAACCCATTTCATTCGAACGGTTTCTGCAAGCAGTAAATAAATACCTCGATGAAACTACGCACATCAAAAAAAGTATGTCTGAAGATTCACCGGAAGAAAGATCCACTTTCTTTTTCGTACGATCAGATCGAAAAATGGTAAAAATCAATTTTGCAGACATTCAATTCATTGAAAGCATTAGCGATTACATAAAAATTCACCTGACCAATAAAGCAGTTGTAACTCGCGAAACAATCTCGAACATAGAAGCAAAATTACCCCAAGCTGATTTTATTAGAACACACCGATCATTCATTGTGGCTCTTTCAAAAATTGAATCGTTTAATAACGAAACCATCGATATTGACCAGCGTGAAATTCCAATTAGTAGAAGCTACAAGGAAGAAGTTCTTCTAAAACTAGATCGCCATCAACAAAACATCTAAATGATCATTCTTATTTCCTGTATCAATTACTAAATTTTATATTTTTACCGTTAAATGCTGAATAAAAAAGTAATATGAAATTATATCGATATACCTGTCTGCTTCTCTTATTACTATTCTCCGTCTATTCATCTCAAAGCCAAAATCCCAAACGAGAATTTCGAGGAATATGGATTGCAACAGTCAATAACATCGACTGGCCATCGAAAGCGAGTCTTTCAGTCGATCAGCAAAAAAAAGAATTGTTATCAATGTTGAATACGCTGGATGAACTTCATTTTAATGCCGTGATTTTTCAGATCCGTCCGGCAGGCGATGCCTTCTACAATTCACAAACCGAACCTTGGTCGCAATGGCTTACTGGCAAACAGGGTATAGCGCCAAGAGGCAATTGGGATCCTTTGCGCTTCATTATTAAAGAATGTCACAAACGCGGAATGGAACTACATGCATGGATGAATCCCTTTCGTTTAAGCCAAAATCTCTCAACTGAATTCTCTTCAAAAAGCATTGCTAAACGACATCCCGAATGGGTGGTAACTTATGGTAATAAATACTATTTAGATCCTGGAATTCCCGACGTTCGAAAGTACCTTAACAATGTGGTATCAGAAGTAGTTCGTAAATACGATGTTGATGCCATTCATTTCGACGATTATTTTTATCCCTATCCAATTGCAGGTAAACCTTTCCCCGACGAGCAATCGTTCAAAATGTTCAATTGGGGTTACAACGAAACACAAATCAACGAATGGCGACGCGATAATGTAGACATGATTATTGAATCGTTAGGCAAAACCATAAAGCGATTGAAACCTAAAGTGAAATTTGGTATCAGTCCATTTGGCGTTTGGAAAAATTACGACGAAAACGATGAAATGGCTGGTTCTGTTACCTCGGCAGGAAATACCAATTACGACAACTTATACGCCGATGTAATTAAGTGGCAACAAAAAGGCTGGATCGATTACATGATTCCTCAATTGTATTGGGAAATTGGACATCCTTCGGTCGATTTCATAACACTTGCCAATTGGTGGAGCGAACGTTCGTTTGGGCACCATGTATACGTAGGTCACGCTTTATACAAGTTGGTTGAAGGGAAATCAATTGCGTGGAAAAATAAAGAAGAATTGCCCGAGCAAATACTTATTACAAGGCAAATGAAAAATATGGAGGGCAGTGCCTACTTCAGAATGCGTTACCTCGAAAAAAATCCTCTCGGGTTTAAAGACAACTTAAAAAGCAACATTTATTCAGAAAAAGCATTGCTCCCAACAATGGAATGGCTAGACGCACAGCCACCACAAATTCCGAAGAAATTGAAAACAAAAGGCTTGTTTAAGAACAAAGCAATTAAAGTAAAATACAGCAAAAAACTTCCTAAATCGAAAGATCATTTGGGTTATTTAGTTTATAGCAGTTCAATAAACCCAACAGGGGAAAAAAATCTTTTAGGCTTTTGGCAATCGGATGAGATTATACGATTGGAATTAACAAAGGCGAAAAACGGAATTAATTATTTGTGGCTTACATGCATTGACAAACACCACAACGAAAGCGAGGCCATTGGACCTCTTAAAATAAAAATAAAAAAATGATTTGCACTTTATATACCGCCTCTGCTAACAATTCAATATTCAAAACCGAACTTGACGTAAAATTTCCTGAATCTATTTTAACCCTAAAAGAAATAGTTGCGACTGTTACTTCTGACTATTTTATACTTCAATTAAAACCAGGAGAAATTGAATTTGATAAGAAACAACTATTACAATGGATTGGTTTTGCAAAAAAAGAGAATGCAAGTATTTGCTATTCCAACTACTTTCAAATCGATAAAAACGAAGAAGTTCCAACACTCGATTATTCATACGGAAGTATTCGCGATGACTTCGATTTTGGTGCACTAGTGGTGATTCGCAAACAAGCCTTGATTGATTATTTGAGCGCTACAAATGAAAATTATATGTACGCAGGCTGGTACAGTTTCAGATTGTATACTACCTTAAAACAAAGGGTGGTAAAGTTGAATGCCTCAACCCATACTTACTGCGAGATTGACATTCGCAAATCGGGTGAAAAACAATTCGACTATGTTAACCCACAAAACAGAAATCGACAAATAGAATTGGAACAAGTGGCAACACAGTTTCTCTATGAAATGGGAGCAAAAGTGAATCCTCCTTTCAAAGAAGTAAATTTTGAAAGTGAAGAATTTGAGTTTGAAGCATCGGTAATTATTCCTGTTTTGAACCGTGAAAGCACTATGGCCGATGCCATTCAATCAGTTCTAAAACAAGATTGTGATTTTTCGTTCAACTTAATAATTGTTGATAATCATTCCTCTGATAAAACCGCAGAAATTATTGAGTCATTTAATGACGACCGAATCGTTCATATTATACCAACCCGTAACGATTTAGGCATTGGTGGCTGTTGGAACGAAGGTGTTTCACACTTGAAATGTGGCAAATTTGCGGTTCAACTCGACAGCGACGATCTATACCTCAACGAGCATACACTTCAGCTAATAGTAAACAAATTCAGAAAAGAGAAATGTGCATTAGTAATTGGAAGCTATCAAATGGTAAATTTCGAATTAGAAGAAATACCACCAGGAGTAATCGACCATAAAGAATGGACAGACGACAACGGCCCCAATAATGCTTTACGCATTAACGGGCTAGGTGCTCCTCGTGCATTCTTTACTCCAATAATTCGTGAAATAAAATTTCCAAATGTAAGTTATGGCGAAGATTATGCAGTAGCCTTAAAAATTAGCCGCAACTACAAAGTTGGTCGCATTTACGATCCTATTTATTTGTGCCGCCGCTGGGAGAACAATACCGACTCGAACCTTAGTATTGACAAAATGAATGCACACAATGCCTACAAAGATTCATTGAGAACTGAGGAAATTAACATCCGAAAAATGCGATTCAACGTTAGTCATTAAAAAATGGCTATTGATTCAAAGACTTTTCAAGATGAAACGAGCATGGCAGAACACCACAAAAGGAGATGGTTATAATCAAGCGAGTTCCACGCGGGAATACTGCTTGTTCAAAAAAGTCCTTTCGATCCAACAGATATACAATAACTTATAAAAAGTTAATCACGTGAAAAAAACCAATGCAGCACGCTTACTCGATAAACATAAAATTAAGTATGAACTGGTAGAATACACATTTGATGAAAACAATTTATCGGCCACAAAAGTAGCTGCTGAGCTAGGACAAAACATTGAACAGGTATTTAAAACACTGGTGCTTCGCGGAGATAAATCGGGTGTTTTTGTAGCAATTGTTCCCGGGAACGCTGAACTAAATATAAAAAAAGCGGCCAAACTTTCAGAAAATAAAAAAGCAGAAATGATATTAATGAAGGAATTGCTCCCGCTTACTGGCTATATTCGTGGTGGATGTACTGCAATAGCTATGAAAAAGAACTATCCAACGTTTATTCATGAAAGTTGCCTCAATTTCGATTTTATATTCGTTAGTGCCGGAGTAAGGGGAACTCAAATCAAAATTGCCCCAAAAGACTTAATCGATTTTGTGAAAATAAGAATCGGTGATTTAATTGACCAATAGCTTTTTAATAAATCTGTTTCTTTCTAAACTCGACCTGTATATTTCCCTTAGGAACTTATATACAGGCCAATACACAATTTAGTTGTTGGTCATTAAACATTAGTCACTAGGGAAATTAAATGTAGAGTCAATAAATGACTTTTTTCAAATGACAATTGACTTGTCAGCTCTGCCATAACCGAAAAATTCTTTTTAATGCCTGAATTCCAATAGCATACAATTCTCCCTTATACCAAGCTGACGTTAAATAACCTGAAATCAATTTTTGATTTGCCACAACACCAAACGAACTTCGCCATAGGAATATTCTTCGCCCAATTTTGAGCGTAAGCCACTGGTGGAAAGTGTTGGATTTTCGGCATGCATTTTTTGAATTGCTGCCATTCGATCTGGATCTACCAATTGGCTAATTTCCAATTCGCCAGTATCGACAAATTGTGCCAAATGTGATTCAATGGTAGATTTTGCCAAGTTGCGTGAAGCAGCAATTTCAGTAATGGTTTTGCCTTCTTTGAATTGTTTTAAACTCAATTGCTGAGTAGTTAGTGCTGCCATTGCAACTTCTTCTTCGGCTCCAAAGGGAATTGGTAAACCTTCCATTTTTCTATACGCAACCACCATCCCAAGAATATCTTTTCCAAATTGCTTTAATTTGGTTCCACCCATTCCTTTAATAGCCTTTAATTCATTTCTAGTAATGGGAAGTTCGTTGGCTATTTCTATCATGGTTTTTTGTCCAATTATTCGCGAAACCGTAACAGCCAATTCATCTGATTTATTACTACGCCAAGCGCGCAATTCTTTATAAAATACAGGAAATTTAAGGTTTTCAATAGTTGCTCCACCAAAACTACTTTTCTCTTTTTTGGAAGTATCAATTGAGGCTTTCGCTTTAACTTCCAGAAAAGATTTTAACTTAAATCCATTCGAAACTTCAGCAACACATACTTTTTTAAACTCAATTTCCTTAGCCATTTTATCGTAACCATCGCTTAAAACTTTGCGAATAGATTTGTTATCGGTTTCAAACGATGAACCAGAGAAAGGTGTTGCTACAATTAATTTCAATTTATCTAAAAAATAATGGCTCGCTTTTATAATTCGCTCTTGAATTGCAGGCATTTCTTCCAGGTTATTGTGCCCTTGCATTAAATTCTTTATTTGTACACTAAACCTAGTTGCCACATCAATCATTTCGGATTGAAGGGGTGGCAACATGAGTTGCAAGATATTGTACAAATTCCCTACAACCAAGCCTCTGTTTTCGTCCATTAAGCGCATAACATATCGGGCTTGATTAAAAAGGTATTTAAAATCGAACAACTCTATCAACAATTGTAATTGATACTCTTTTCGGGCTGCACTTAGCTGCTGATCATTGGGTTGATTCGCCTCGGTATGTTTTGTAAAACCAACAACCGTACTATCGTTTTTTACACTGTACGATTCAATTGGTGTGCTTAGTACCATGCCTTCTAAGGTTTTACATCTACTCAAAGCCACGTAAACTTGTCCGTGCGCAAACGATTGACGAGCATCGATAATTGCTCTTTCGAAAGTTAAACCTTGACTTTTATGAATGGTAATTGCCCAAGCTAATTTTAATGGAAACTGAATGAACTTTCCAACCACATTCTCTTCAATTTCTTGTGTTTTTTCATTCAATTTATACTTGGCATTTTCCCATTCGCCGCGTTCTACCATAATTGGTTCATTGTCGGTAGGGCACAACACTTCAACTGTATTATCTTCAATACCTATTACCTTTCCAATTTTACCGTTGTAATACCTCTTTTCGTAAGATGAATCGTTCTTAACAAACATTACCTGAGCACCTACTTTCAGTTCTAATGTTTTGTCTGTGGGATAAACATATTCTGGAAAATCGCCTTCAACCTCAGCTGTAAACCGGTTAATTGAAGCTTTCAATTCAGTAAGCTTTGTATTGTTTAATTTTTGTGATTGATAATTGTGAGTTGTTAAGGTTATATAGCCTTCTTCATCTGCTGGCTTGAAATTAGGAACGTATCGCTCGTTTAGTGCCTGCATTGTTTGATCATCAACTTTATTCTCCCGAATATTATTTAGCAGATCGATAAAACGTTGATCGCTTTGTCTAAAAATATGTTTCAATTCAATGGGTACAAAACCCGATTTATGGAGAGCATTACTACTAAAGAAATAACAAGTTTTGTAGATATTCTTTAATAAACTCCACTCGTCGTCTTTTACAATTGGCGACAACTGTTGCAAATCTCCAATCATAAGCAACTGAATGCCACCAAAGGGTTTATTCCGGTTTTTAAAACGGCGCAATACTTCGTCGATGGCATCTAACAAATCGGCCCGAACCATACTAATCTCATCAATTACCAATAGGTCGAGACTTCGAATTATATTTATTTTTTCTTTGTTGAATTTTTTAATCCCCGCTGAAGTCGCTTTATTCGTTTCAAAACCTGCCATCTGGCTGTTCCTATGTCCTTGGGGAATTTGAGGTCCAAATGAAATCTGAAAAAATGAATGAATAGTAACACCTCCGGCATTGATTGCAGCAACACCTGTTGGTGCAACAATAACCATACGTTTAGGCGATTCGTTTTTCAACATTTTCAGAAAAGTAGTTTTTCCAGTTCCTGCTTTTCCTGTTAAAAAAATGTTCTGATTTGTAAATTGAACAAAGTCAGCTGCAAGATTAAGTTGGGTATTCGTTTCGTAAAGCATAATATGCCGATAGTTTTTAGAACTTCATATTTATTAAAAAACATTGAATAGGTACATTAACTATATTTGAAATGTGAATAATAATTCATCCCATAAAATAAATTGTGTTTGGATTCTTCATTATGAGTGCAGGACCAATCGCATTTCAATATGGAGCAGAAGCAAGTTACTCTGCAACAGAGTCGGCATCGCAAGGCTTACTGCTTTTGGCGGGTCAAATCTCTGGAATTTTATTCGTAATAGGAGTAAACTCGGCCAGTGTAAAAATTGTCATGTATACTTTCATTGCCTTAATTATTGCCAATATAATTATGAGCAGGAGGTTAAAAGAGTCTTATCAGAAACCTAAATAGTTCTTTCTAAACTTTTTTAACAACAGCCAGAATTAACATTATCCATCCAAGAATGAAACCAACACCTCCAACTGGAGTAATTGCGCCAAACCACTTGATTCCAGTTATCGCTAAGGCATATAAACTTCCCGAGAAAAGAAAAATGCCTACCGTTAAAAACACCGCAGCCCAGTTTAAATTGGCCGATTGAATATGAAACGATAGAATACCAATAAGCAATACCCCTAATGCATGGTAAAAATGATATTCAACACCCGTTTTATAAACCGCAAGTAAATCGGGTGCGATTCTGTTTTTTAAGGCATGTGCTCCAAATGCACCAAAAAACACAGCCAAGGCGAGTAAAGTTGCAGCAGAAATTAATATTGTTTTATTCATATTTGTAACTATAAATTATCCAATTTCATATTCAAAATCTAATTCCTTAGAAAATGGCAAAGAAGCAAAAACTAGTTATGTGTCTGTATTTATTAAAATAAACCAAAAAAATCGTAAATTGTTAACGACAACAATTAAATGTCAGCTATTATTTAAATGCAATTTTGTTAATTATTGAAAACATTGCTCTTATGAATGAAGAAAAGAGAAAAATTAAAATCGGTATTACTTCTCAAGAATTTGAACAAGGTGCACATATTTGTCAAATATTTAGTTCCGATGAAGAACGTAATGAACTACTTAATTCTTACATAATAAGTGGCTTAAAAGACAACGAGAATACAGCCTGTTTTTCCAATAAAGTCAATGAAGATACACTATCGGAATTTTTCGAAAAAGAAGGAATCTCTATCAAGAAAGAGTTGCAATCTGAAAATTTCTCAAGTTTAAAAACGAGTGATATATATTTCGAAAACGAAGAATTACAATCAAAAAAAATGCTCACACGTTTAACTGAATTTTATAAATCATCAATAACAAAAGGATACAATGGTGCTAGAGTAATTGGTGAAATGGATCCCAAAATTGATGCACCAAAATATGAAGATGAACTTCTTCGGTATGAATGCGAAGTAAGCCTATTAGCCGAAAAATATCCAGTTACAGCAGTTTGCCAATACGATGTCAGAGATTTTAAAGGTTCAACCATTATGGAAATTCTTAAAGTACATCCATACATAATTGTTGGCGGCTCAATCGTTAATAATCCATTTTATATAAAACCAAAAGAATACTTAGCAAAACTTATTGAAAATTAAAATACACTCATGATAAATGAAAAAGTATTAGGACAATTATTGCTAATGCAAAGTGTACTTAATAACCTTCCTAATAAAGATTCCATATTCAGTTTTGTTTGTTCTGGTTTAAAAGACATACCAGGAGTTCTGCAAGTCTACTATACCCACAAAAGCTTAAAAAGCAACAAAGAGGATGTTTGTTTTGAACTAAAGAGAGCAACAAACCATTTTGGCACAATTCAGTTCAAAATCTATGATTTAGATTTGTTTAATTCGTACATCGCTTACCTCGAGAATTTCATGTTTATGCTTGAGGTAATATTAGAAGAGCGTGAACAGTTAAAAAAAATTAGTGCACATGAAGCAGAACTCGAAACTCGAGTAAACGAAAGAACTAAAGATTTAAAAATAGAAATAGAAGAGCATAAAAAAGCGGTAATCGCTCTTAAAAAGAGTGAATCGCAATTCAGAAATTTCTTTGAAAATGCTGCAGATGCCCTCATTCTCGCAGAATTCGATTCAGGCTATATACTTGATGTAAATATTGCTGCAACTAATCTTATGGATTTGTCTCGAGAAGAATTAATAGGGATGCACCAATCTGAACTACACCCAAAATCAACAAAAAAATTCAATACCGAAACTTATTCGATACATAAAAACGAAGTTGAGAATAACAAACCAATTATAGCCGTCGAAAATAAGGTGATTAGACGTGATGGAACTGAAATTGCAGTAGAAATTTTAGCATCTAAAGTAAACTACAAAGGCAAAAAATGCTTATTGGGTACTTTCCGAGACATTACAATTCGTAAACAATCCAACATAAAAATTGAAGAAAGCGAGAAAAAATACCGCCAATTATTTGAAAACATGTCACAAGGTGCATTTTACCAAAGTGCCGATGGTATTCTAATTGACGTTAATAAAGCTGCCCTTGAAATGCTAGGTTTAAGCTACGATCAATTTATTGGTAATACTTCGTCGCACCCCGATTGGAACGTAATTGGGCCTGATGGAAAATTGCTAATACCCGAAAAATATGCTTCTATGTTGGCTTTAAGAACTGGAACAGCTGTAACAAATCTTGAAATGGGAGTATTTCGCCCAAAAACTCAAGACTATGTATGGATTATTGCCAATGCTATTCCTCAGTTTAAACCGGGTGAAACCAAGCCCTATCAGGTTTTTGTGACTTTACATAACATTACTGAACGTAAACGCATTGAGGACGTACTAAAGAGTTTATCAACCAGCTATGCATCACTAAAAGGACGAGAATTTTTCGAAACAATATCAAAACACATTGCTTCTGAAATGAGTTTAGATTATGTTTTTGTTGGTCAATTAAATAAAAAAGAGAATTCAATAAGCGCAATAGGGGGGTATGGGAAAGGAAAACCATTAGGCGAAATATCATACAGAATCAAAAATACTCCTTGTGAAAAGGTAATTGATAATAAACTTTGTATTTATCCAAGTAATGTTCAATCAATTTTCCCAAAAGATACTTTACTAACTGAAATGGGTATTGAAGCTTACATTGGAGCACCTTTAACAGATAACGAGAATAACTCAGTAGGACTTATTGTTGGACTTCATTCTAAGCCCATAACCAATTCTGAAACCATTAAACACTTTTTCAACTATTTTAGAGATAGAGTTGTTGCTGAAATGCAACGCGATCTTGCTGAGGAAAAACTTATAAAAGAGAAAATTAGAACTGAAGTAAGTGAAGCGAAATTAGCAAATATTATTGATGGAACACTTGCTGGAACCTGGGAATGGAATATTCAAACGGGCGAAACCAATTTTAATGAACGTTGGGCAAATATTATTGGTTATACCTTAAAAGAACTGGAACCTATATCAATTAATACTTGGCAAAAGTTTTCGCATCCAGACGATTTAGAAAAAAGTAATAACGAACTACAAAAACACTTCAACAACGAAATTGCTAATTACGAAAATGAATCGAGGATGAAACATAAAAACGGATCGTGGATTTGGGTTCTCGACCGAGGAAAAGTATCAAAATGGACCGACGATGGTAAGCCGTTATTAATGTATGGAACTCACTTGGATATTACAGAATCTAAAAATGCAGAAATACTTATTACAGACAAAAATGCGGAATTAAAGAAAACAAACAAGAAACTTAAAAAAGCAAAAGACAAAGCAGAAGAAAGTGATCGCTTAAAAACTTCATTCTTGGCAAACATGAGCCACGAGATACGAACACCATTAAATTCAATTATGGGTTTCGCAAGTCTTTTACCTAATGAGGTGAAAAAACAGTTAATTGATCAGTATTCTCAAATTATTATTCAAAATTCAGAGCAACTTGTTAGTATAATTGACAGTATCGTTCTTTATTCAAAATTACAAACTGGACTATTTGTTTACAATCCTAAAAACTTTGTAATTCACGATTTACTTCTCGACATACTTAATTCATTTAAACTCCCCAAATACCAAAAGAATGTTCAACTTAGAATTAATGATACAACGAACAAAGAACTACAAATAACAACCGACTACGATAAAATACGTCAAATATTAACGAATCTTACCTCCAACGCATTTAAATATACTCCAAGCGGCTTAATAACAATTGGATATACAACTAAAAATCAATCTATTGAATTGTATATACAAGACTCGGGAATTGGTATTCCATCGAAAGAGAGAAAACATATTTTCGACCGTTTTTACAGAGGTAGCAATGTAGAAACTTCGGCAATAAGAGGAACAGGGCTTGGTCTCAGTATTGTTAAAGAATTGGTTGAACTATTAGGTGGTACAATATGGGTAAAGAGTAATAAGGGAACAGGAACAACATTCTTTATAGATATCCCGAATAAAAAATCATAGATCTATTATTTATAACTCTATTCAGTTGCCAGACACAAGAATCAGAACACTCATTGAATATCAAAATATTTGACGAGCAAGATAATTATTTTTAATAATCACTGTTATTTTAATACCCCTTTAAATACCTCAATCATTTTTTGCAATGCAACTTTCTTAACCTTTTCAAAATCTTGTTTTTCACCCAATTCTTTTTCGATTGAAGTTACACCTCGGTCAACAAAACCACAAGGGTTGATGTGCTGAAAATAAGTTAAATCGGTATTCACGTTTAAAGCAAATCCATGCATGGTTACAAAACGCGAGCTCTTAACTCCAATGGCACATATTTTACGAGCAGTAGGTTTACCAGTATCGAGCCAAACACCCGTAGCCTTTTCGTCACGTGCACCTTCTAAACCAAATTCAGCGATTGTAGCAATAATGGCATCTTCCATTAAATCGATATACTTTCGAAGTCCAATTCCAAGATTTTCTAAATCGAAAATAGGGTATCCTACAATTTGCCCAGGACCGTGGTAAGTTATATCGCCACCTCTATCGGTTTGAAAAAATGTAGCATGCGCTGCTTGTAATTGAATGTAGTTTAACAAAAGGTTCTGTTCATCGCCACTTTTTCCTAATGTATAAACATGAGGATGCTCAACAAACAATAAATAATTATCAGAAATTGCTTCACTATTTGATTTTTTATCACGCTTTTGAGCAATTACTTTCTGCATTAACTCTTCTTGATATTCCCAAGTAAGCTTGTATTCCGAAACTCCTAAATCTTCAAATATTATCTTGTTATTCATATTGCTTATCATTCGTTAATGGTCGCTAATCATTAGGTTGAAATACTAGCTATTTATCAATTAAACATGCTTCTCGGCGTGGTACGACGAACGAACCAGAGGAGCACTTTCTACATTTTCAAATCCCTTATTTAAACCAATTATTCGATACTCTTCAAAAGTGTCAGGGTGAACAAATTCCTCAACTGGTAAATGTGATTTAGTTGGTTGAAGATACTGTCCTATTGTAAAAATCTTACAGCCAACCGCTAAAAGATCGTCCATAGTCTCCAAAACTTCGTCATATTTCTCGCCTAAGCCAAGCATAATTCCACTTTTGGGCTTAATTCCACTTTTCGAAATAGTTTTTAGAACACTTAAACTAACATCATATTTTGCCTTACTTCGAACCAAGGGAGTTAGCCGCCTTACAGTTTCGAGGTTGTGCGAAATAATATTGGGTTTAGCATCAATAACAAGTTGAATTAAATTGGGTTCACCATCGAAATCAGGAATTAGAACTTCCATTGTTATCTCAGGGTTTTGACGCTTAATTTCTTCAATTATTTTCTTCCAATGACCGGCTCCTTTATCATCTAAATCATCTCTATCAACAGATGTTAGTACAGCATGTTTAAGCCCCAATAATTGAATAGATTTAGCGACATTCAAAGGTTCGTTAACATCAACGGGTAATGGTTTGCCCGATTGAGTTGCACAAAATTTACAGCTTCGGGTACAAATATCGCCCAATATCATCAATGTTGCAGTCCCTGCAGCCCAACACTCGGCCATATTCGGGCATTTCCCACTTGTACATATCGTATGTAAGTTATGGCGGGCAACTATCGATTTTATTTCTTTATAATTAGTTCCCTTCGGAAGCTTTATTTTAAGCCATTCGGGTTTACGTTGTACCTTATCGTTCATTCCTTAGGTTTTTGTAGATCAAAAATAGACAATTTCTTCTACCTTAATAATGATAACTCTTTTGAATTACACTTACGATTAAAAACCTTACCTGCAACCAATCAGATTGGGTTTATCAAATTTTTTTAATTGTGTAAAAATAAGATGCAAGCAACGTAGTTTATAATGAAAGATGCTTTGGGTATAACAGACTTTATGCCGTTAGCGCAATCGAAGCAATCTTTGAAACCTTCTCCACCCGATTTATTTATTTCATCCATAGTAATCCTTACGCCTGAGATAAGGGAACCGTACAAATGCAAAAGTTATTTGCATTTGTACGGTTGGAGTAGCTATTTTTAATTGAATTGTTATAAATCAGATGTTTTTCTAGTTGAAGAAATGAACTGCTTGATGTACTGCGAAGGAGTCATTTTGTATTCACTTTTAAAGTGTTTCGTAAAGTAGCGAGGGTCGTTAAAGCCAACTTCATAGGCTACTTCCATTACAGTAAGTTGACTTTTTTGAAGTAATTGTGCAGCCCTTCGAATACGCATTATTCTTATATACTCAATGGGCGTTTTACCTGTAAGTGCTAATAATTTATTGTACAAATGTGCTCGGCTAATTCCAATTTCTAAACTAAGTTTCTCTACTGAAAAATCAGGCTCCTGCATATTCTCTTCTGTTAACTTTTTCACTTTAGTTAAGAATTTCTCATCGAGCGAAGTGATGCTTATTTCGGAAGGCTGAATTTCGAAATTCTTTTGGTAAAGCAAACGCAATTTCTGACGTTGTTCAATAAGTTTCTGAATACGTAAAGCCAGCATCTCAAAATTAAAAGGTTTAGTGATGTATGCATCGGCACCTGTTTTTAACCCTTCGTATTTTTGTTGATCAGAAGATCGAGCAGTTAACAATATTATTGGTATGTGTGAAGTTCGCTTATCGGTTTTAATCTTCTCACACAATTCAAGCCCATCCATTTCAGGCATCATTATATCACTAACAATAAGGTCGGGCATTTTATCTAAAATAGATTCCCATGCTTTTTTACCATTCTCGACATCACGAATTTGATACTCAGACTTCAGATTATCTTTCAAGTAAAAACGAATGTCAGGGTTATCTTCAACCAACAATAATTGACAAGGTTTGCCTTCAGCATTTTTATTAGCAATGGTTTCAACATTGGCTTTTTCAAGGTTTTTATCAATACTTAACGTGATAACCTCTTCAATATACCCTTTCTGCTCTGCTTGCCCCTTTACAGGTAGCACAATTGAAAACTTACTACCTAAACCGGGTGTACTTTGTAACTTAATAGTGCCTTTGTGCATTAGAACAAACTCACGGGTTAACGACAAACCGATTCCGCTTCCCTTATTCACTTTAACACCTTCGGGAATATTTTGGACAAAACGCTCAAAAACCAAATCGTGCTTTTCTTCGGGAATACCAATACCTGTATCTTTCACTTCCAGATGAACAAAATTCTCTACGTTGTTAGTGTCCTCAAATAATAACGATACAGAAATTTGGCCATTTTCAGGTGTAAATTTGAATGCATTTGAAAGAAGGTTGAAGATAATTTTCTCAATTTTATCGTAGTCGAAAGCCGCATTCAATTCGTTCACATTCGATGAAAAACTAAGTTTAATGTTACGTGTTTCAGATAAGTCGGAAAACGACTCGGTAGCTTCTTTACAAAACGAAACTAATTCACCTTCTCCGATATCAAGCGTTAAGCCCTGTACTTCAAGCCTTCTGAAGTCGAGCAATTGATTCACCAAATTTAATAAGCGTTTGCTATTGCGTTGAATTAACTTCAATTGTTCACGGTTTGAACCTTCTCCTGTGGTATTAATTATTCGTTCAAGGGGTGAAAGAATCAACGTTAATGGTGTTCGAAATTCATGGCTGATATTGGTAAAGAACTTCAATTTCATCATATCCATTTCGTGAACCTTTGCCGTTTAAAGTCTTTCTTTATTTATTAGGTATTTGTTTCTTTCTCTTATAATTATTGTT
>JAQIBQ010000339.1 GCA_027859005.1 Prolixibacteraceae bacterium
AAAACAATAATGGTGGGATTAGTGAAGATTGTTCGTACATCAATATGTTTACCTACGATTTCGGAGAATATTGGCGATATAAATATCGCAATTGCAATAGCCAATATAAATGCAAACATACATACCAACATTGATTCGAATATGTGTTGAATGAAAATGCTTGATTTGTTTGCACCCATTGTTTTTTTGATTCCAATTTCATCTATCCTATCGATATTGGTTGATACGGAAAGACTAACAAAATTGAAAATCGACATAACTAAAATAATAAGCGCAACCCATGACAGCAAAGTGATAAGGTTTCTGTTTGCCATTTTTAAGTCAGAGCGAGTGTCTGTGTCGAAATAAATTTCATCAAAAGGTTGAAGTAACAGCTTTCTATCTTTCCATGGTTCATAAGTGCATAACAACTTGGAGATAGATCCAGCCACACTTGATTCATTGGTTTTATTGTTGAGTTCAACAAAAGCATAAAGTTGATTGTATGTAACTTTACCATTAGACCAAGTTGATCTGCCAAAGGCATCATTAATTCCAATTAAACCATCAAACTCGAAAGAGCTGTTTTTTGGAGGATCGCTAATTACGGCAGAAATATTAAATACTTCACCATTAAGTTCAACTACTTGTCCTGTTGGGTTTTCTGCTCCAAAAAGTTTGTTTCTAAAACTCTCAGTAATTACAATTTGGTTTTTAATATCCAGATTGATGTCACCATTATAGGAGAGTACTTTATGGGAAAAAATGTCAATGAATTCATTATTTGTTGCAATGAAGTTTCCTAGTTTTTTTTCTTTCCCTAATGAATATAAGGCTCCGTTACTTGAGTAGAAACAAACTTTTTGAATTCCGGGAACCTCATTTTTAAGTGTTGGCAATAAATCTTGTGGAAGTTGAGCCGAATTGTTATCCATTTTTAGACGATAAATATTATCGACGTTTGGATAAGAACGGTTAACGTTTCTCTCTTCAACAATGAAAACAGTAAGGATGACAATTACTGACATACTTATGGCAAAACCACCAATGGTAATTGCAGAAAGTACTTTTCTTATTAGCAGAGAACGAGTAAATATTTTTAGCAATCGATACATAATTTTTTATTTAGGATTAATAACTCATACCGCAATACTTCGATCATGCATTTGGCTTGATCTCCGCACTCCTCATTCGTATCGCAACGCCTCAACTGGGTTTCTCGTTGCTGCTTTCTCCTGAGTACTCGGGACCAACTCACTGTTAGCTCTATTCATATCTTAAGCTTTCCACTGGATTTCTCATTGCTGCTTTCCAACTCTGAAAAGAAACCGTTATCAACGCAATTCCCAAGGCCAGCAAACCAGCCAATGCAAAAATCCACCAGCTTAGTTCTGTTTTATAGGCAAAGTTTTCGAGCCATTTAGTCATTGCGTAATAGGCAAGGGGAGTGGCAATTACAAAAGCTATGGCAACCCATTTTAAAAAGTCTTTATTGAGCATCATCAAAACTTCGGATATTTTAGCTCCGTTTATTTTGCGGATGCCAATTTCTTTGGTACGTCGTTCCATTACAAAAATCGATAATCCGAATAATCCTAAAATGGCGATGGTGATGGCCAACACCATGAAATAGCTGAATATCGTTCGGGTGTACTCTTCCGATTGATACAATTGTCCAAAACGCTCGTCAACAAATTGGTAAGAGTAAGGAGTGCCCGTTACATTGTAGTTCTGCCAGTTTTTTTCAATAAATGCTATGGTATTATTTATATTTGACGGAGAAATTCGAATCGATACCCGATTGAAACTGGATAAATCGGAATATAGGAGTATTGGAAAAACATCATTGTGCAACGATTCGTAATGGAAATTCTGAACAACACCAACAACCTTTCCTTTTATTCCTCCGTACTCAATATGCTGTCCTATTGCAGCTTCAGGGGTTTTCCAACCTATTTTCTCAACTGCCATTTTGTTGATCAGGTATTCAGCTTCTCCCGTTTCCCTATTTTGAATGTTGTTGCCTGCAAGTAGTTTAATCTCATAGGTTGGAAGAAAATAATCATCAATACGAACATTGGCTACACGAAAACCAAGTGGTTCCATTTTTCCGTTGTTGATTACTTTTGCTTCATTGCTGTCGTCGAGCCTTTGCGAGGGAATCCTTTTCGAACCCGACACGCTGATGATGTTGGGATTTTGAATTAACTCCTGACGAAACACATCGAGTTTTTCGATGAGATTTGGAGAAGCATTCAATGTAATTACATTTTCTTTGTTGAACCCAAGGTTTTTATTGCGAAGAAAATTCAATTGTTTGTTTACAATGAGAAAAGATATGATGAGGGCAATGGAAACAAAAAATTGAAATACAATTAGTAAGTTTCTAAATGACATCTTTCCGCTTGATGTATTTTGCAGTTTACTTAATGCCGACATTTTATTTGATAAAGTGAACAAGGCTGGATATGTCCCCGATAAACTACCAATGAAAATGGAAAGAATTAAAAATCCAACGATCAAAAATATATTTTCGTTGAATTGAAATGAAAGGGTACTGTTGAAGACTTGATCGAACCTTGAGAGTGTAAGGGAAACAATAATAAGTGCTAAAGCTAGTGAAAGGATACAAAAGATGACCGATTCAGTAATTAACTGGCTGGCAATTCTGCTGCGGGAGGCACCTGCAATTTTTTTAATTTGAATTTCTTTCATCCGTTTGGTGTAAATAGCCGTATTCAGGTTCATGTAATTAATGCAACCCAGGAATAGGATCAGTAAGGCGATAGACGAAAGAATGTAGATGTATGAACGGTTTCCGTACCAGTTAAAATGAATATCCGCCAGCTTCTCCATTCTGAGTTTTGTCCAGGAGGTGCCATTTTCAAATTGTTTATTTATAAATGCATCCAGCTTTGCATCTAACTCTTTTGGCTGGTGCGGCATTTGGGCAAATGTTTCATAGTTGTTACTTCCCCAATCATTTAACTCATTTTCGCCAACAGCATACATATAGGTAGAGAAAGAAATGAATATTTCTGGATGAAAATGGCTGTTTCCTGTCCAGTTTTTAAAAGTTCCGGTAACCCTCAAATTGTATTTGGTGCCATAATTATCAGAAAATTCCAATGTGTTACCAATGGCATTATCACCTTTAAAATACTTTTTGGCAATGCTTTCAGAAACAACAGCAGTTAGTGGTTCTTCAAGCAAATCGGCTTCTGAAGGCAAGCCATCGAATGTGAATATTTTCAGAATATCGGGTTCCGCAAAGCAAACATCCTGCTCTACAATTTTTTGATTGTCCAATGAAAAAAGCATTCCGGTATGACTAACTCTTACAATATTTTCAATTTCGGGGAACTCATCTTTCAACAATGGTGCGATTGGTGGTGCCACAAAAGGGAGATGGAGGTTTTCTGTTCCGTTGGCATCGTAAAAATAACGGTGTACCCTGTAAATATTATCGGCATTTTGATGGAGCCTGTCGTAACTCAATTCATTTTTAATCCAAAATGAGATAAATACAACACAAACAAAACCAATTATCAATCCAATACTATTGATGGTGGTGTACAATGGATTTGTTTTAACCGATCGAACTATATTTGTTATGAACCTTTTCATCTTTTTATATTAGTAGTTTAAGTTTCTTTATTCATACCTCAACGCTTCCACCGGGTTTCTCGTTGCTGCTCTCCAACTCTGAAAAGAAACCGTTAACAACGCAATTCCTAAAGCCAGTAACCCCGCCAAAGCAAAAATCCACCAACTTAAACTGGTTTTGTAGGCAAAGTTTTCGAGCCATTTAGTCATTGCGTAATAGGCAAGGGGAGTGGCAATTACAAAAGCTATGGCAAACCATTTTAAAAAGTCTTTATTGAGCATCATCAAAACTTCTGATATTTTAGCTCCGCTTATTTTGCGGATGCCAATTTCTTTCGAACGTTGTTGAGTACTGTTTAAAACCAACCCAAACAGCCCAAGACATGCTATAATAATTGCAATTACAGAGAAGCCGGTAAAAATCTGTTGTAAATCTTTCTCCGACTTGTATAACTGACCATAAGTTCTATCCAGAAATTCATACTCAAACGGTATTTGCGGTGAAAACTCATTCCATAAACCTGCAATATATTTTATAGACTGTGCTGTATTTTGATTGTTGATTTTAATGTTAATGTGTGAATTCCAATCGGCATACCACAAAGCAGAAGGTTCCAGTTTTTGGCGGAAAGAATCATAAAAAAAGTCTTTGGCCACGCCAATAATTTTCACCTTCCTGTTAAAAAGAGTAAGTTCAGTATTCAAAACTGACTTTAGACCTAATTCTTTAGCAAAGGTTTCATTAATAATAATTGCCCCTTTCTTATCGCCTTGTATCTCCCACGAAAAATTTCTGCCATCGAGCATCCCAATATCCATCGTTGGAATAAAATCAGGATCGACAGTTGTAACAGCATATGTTTTCTTTATTCCATTATGCTCGTATGTCGCAGTAATAGGAAGACCTTTTCCAAGTCCGGTATTCGTGCGTGTTACTGATATTATATTTGGATTCTGGAGAAGCCTTTGTTTGAAAACGTTATACTCCTGTCCAATTTGTTGATTCTGATTAAAATCTATAATATTAGCCGTGTTTAAGCCCAGGGATTTGTCTTTTATAAAATCAATTTGTTTTGAAATTAGTATCGAACAAATAATAAGAGAAATTGAGATAACAAACTGAAACACAAAAAGCCCAAATCGCAAAAAGGTCTTTTTTTTTCCTTTTGTGACTTCTCCTTTCAGAATGGAAGATGTTTTAAAAGATGACAGATAAAATGCAGGATATATTCCCGCTATAATTCCTATTACAAGGATACCTGTTACAAAATATACAACCAGTAATGGTTGATGGATAATATCAATCGAAATCTGTGTATGAGTGATATGATTAAAATAAGACTTACTAAGCAAAATTATTAGAAGTGAAACTGGCGCAACCAAAATACTGATAAGTACAGATTCAAAAAGAAATTGTTTGATGAGTTCGAAGCGTAATGAACCAATAACTTTTCGGATACCAATTTCTTTTGCACGCAATAACGATTTACCTATAGTAAGATTAACAAAATTAACAATTGCTATGGCTAGAATAAATATTCCGACAAGCTGAATAAGAAAAATTAATTGTCGCTTATTATTGTTATAAAACGGAACATCCGACAACGAAACAATACTGATTTCCTGATGTTCATTTTCAGTATAATATATTGACTCGCATTCCTCCCATAATTTGCTTAATTTCTCTTCAACGATTTTACTATTCTGATTATCCAACAGAGAAAAGGTACTATACATCCAGTTTGACCAATCTGAATCCATATCCATTCCGGTTGGTTTAATGGAATATAACGTTGTAAAAGAAGCTACGGCATTAAAGATAACAGATGAATTGTCTGGAATATTTTCAATAACCGCAGTTACTGTCATGTCCATTTCGGGCAGATTAGACCTGTCTCCAATATAATGGATGGATTTGCCCACTGAATTATCGGTTCCAAACAAAAGCTGTGACGTATTCCGGGTTAATACAATTGAATATGGATTATTTAAAGCACTGGCAGGATTTCCGTAGATTACCTTAAAACTAAACAGGTCGAATAAATTATTGTCTGCAAAAACAACATTTTTAACTTTCACTGTTTTTGAGGATCCTCCAATTTCATCAACCTTAAAAAAAGGAGCCTGGCCTCCTCCCGCATAATAATCGATTCGGGCAACAGACTTTATTTCCGGTATGCTTTCCTTCATTAAATTGGCAAGAGGAGCAGTTGTATAAAACTCTTTGCCGATATTAACCTGGTAGATATCTTTATTATTACTGTTGAATTTATTGTAGCTCAATTCATGTCTGGAGTACATGGAAATTAAGAAAAAGACGGCAATTCCAATTGCCAGCCCACCCATGTTGATAAACGTATCAACCTTGTTTTTCAATAGATTCCTGAATACAATTTTCAGTAAGTGTTTCATGTCTAAATAGTTGAAGTTTATTTTTTTCAATTAAATTTCAAAATTCGTGTTATTCATATCGCAACGCCTCCATCCCGACTGTTTTTTTCTGTGATTTTTTCGTTCCTTAAAAATTTACGAAAAACACATCGGGATTTCAGTTCTTCTCTATTCATATCGAAGCGCTTCAACCGGATTCCTCGTTGCTGCTCTCTCCCGAGTACTCGGGACCAACTCACTGTTAGCTCTATTCATATCTTAAGCTTTCTACTGGGTTTTTAGTTGCTGCTTTCCAGCTTTGAAACGATACTGTTAGCAATGCAATTCCCAAAGCCAGCAAACCTGCCAATGCAAAAATCCACCAGCTTAGCTCAGTTTTGTAAGCAAAATTTTCGAGCCATTTATGCATGGTGTATTTACCCCTAAATCCCCCAAGGGGGACTTTTAAGGCGGTGCAATATTCTTTCTTCAATGCGTTTAAGCACATTCTCAATATTATTTTCTACTTCTTCATTTTTGAAACGGATGACTTCTATATCAAATCGTTCCATTTCTGCAGTTCTTCCTTCATCATATTCTAATTGACTTTTGTGTATTTCACCATCTAGCTCAATAACTAGTCTAGCTGTATGGCAATAAAAATCAGCAATAAATAGATCAATTGGATGTTGCCTCCTAAACCTTAAGTATAGAACTTGTTTATTTTTTAAACTATCCCAAAGTATTTTGTCAGCATTAGTCATATTTTTTCTAAGAGTTTTGCCTTTTCTAAAATATCAGGTTTAGCCCCAAAATACATTGTTTTGTCAAGTTCGTTCATTGCATTATCGTTTAGCTTTTGTCTGGTTCTCCCCCTTGGGGGAGTTAGTGGGGCAGACAAAAGCGGGTTATTCATACCTCAACGCCTCAACCGGGTTCCTCGTTGCAGCTCTCTCCCGAGTACTCGGGACCAACTCACCGTTAGCTTATTCATATCTTAAACTTTCAATTGGGTTTCTAGTAGATGCTTTATAGCTTTGAAACGAAACCGTTAACAATGCAATTCCCAACGCCAACACTCCGGCCAGTGCAAATATCCACCAGCTTAAGTTGGTTTTGTAGGCAAAGTTTTCGAGCCATTTAGTCATTGCGTAATAGGC
>JAQIBQ010000341.1 GCA_027859005.1 Prolixibacteraceae bacterium
TTTAAAATGTGGTCAGGATTAAGTTCAACTTTCTTTTCACCCAAATTTTTATTTCTCCTGTCATAAAAATTCTTTGACGAAGCGTTGATCAATTGTACTTTGCCTTTTCGTTTTTTCTCTTTTACATTGCTGATAATCCACAAATAAGTCGAAATACCCGTGTTGTAAAATATGTCGTTTGGTAATTGGATAATACATTCCAATAAATCATTTTCCAGTATGTATTGTCGAATACCGCTTTCGCCGCTTCCGGCATCGCCTGTAAAAAGTGCAGAGCCATTTTGAACAGATGCAATGCGGCTGCCACCATCTTCGGGAGCTTTCATTTTGGAAAGCATGTGGAGCATAAACATTAATTGCCCGTCGTTGCTGCGCGAGGTGAGGCAGGTTTCTTCCAGCTCTCCCTTAAAATTTTTAATGGGCAGGTTAAAGCGTTTGTCAACGATAGAAAGTTTTTTTCCTGAACCTACATTCAAATTTTCCATGTCCTGTTTCCAACTAACGCCATAAGGTGGGTTGGTGAGCATGAAATTAAACTTCAAATCGGGATCGAAACCGTATTCGCTAAGGGTTGAACCAAACTTAATTTTGTCGGGGTCTTCGCCTTTCAGCAACATATCCGATTTGCAAATGGCATACATTTCCCCGGTATTCTCTTGTCCGTATAAATGAAAAGTGGCGTTGGATTTTATTTCACCGTCGGGATCGGTGGCATATTTTTTCGATTGGGTGAGCATAGCGCCCGAACCTGCACAGGGGTCGTAAACCAAATAGGTTCCTTGCTGTATTTTGTCTTTAACAGGAAGATAAACCAAATGTGTCATTAATTCAATGATCTCACGCGGAGTAAAATGTCGCCCGGCTGCTGCATTTGTTTTTTCATTGAATCGGCGAATCAAATCTTCAAACATATATCCCATTGCCATGGGGGATATTTTATCGGGGCCTAATTCAACCTTTGGGTTGCAAAACTTTTCAATCAATGAAAAGGTAATGCCCGTATTTTCAAAAGTTTCTAATTGGTTTCTGAATTTAAACTTGCTGATAATGTCTTGTACATTTTCAGAAAAGCCATTGAGATAATCCAACAGATTGATGTTGATGTTTTTTGGATCGGCCAACAACTTCTTCATGGTAAACCTAGAAGTGTTGTAAAATGCCAAACCTGTACCATGCTGCTCACTGGTGAGCAAACCCGATAAGTTGTCAATCTTGCTTTTGAATTCCTCGAAGGTTTTAAATACTATGTCCTTGGTTGGTTCTAAGGCCAAATCTAAGCGACGTAGAACGGTCATTGGAAGAATTACGTCCTGGTACTGGTTTTCAAGGTATTTGTTGATTAATACGTCATCGGCAACCGTCCAGATGAAGTTTATAATTGGTTGTAGTGATTGGGTATCCAGGTTCATTTATTGTGTAATTTCTGTCTTTTAAAAAATTGAAAATGCAAATTACTAATTTATCAATATGAATTATCAATTTTTATTCATTTACTTCTGAAATATCCAATAGTGTATATTCGGTTTTTTCTTTTGAGAGTGAAGTTTCAGGGTAGTATACAACTTCGAGCTTGCATTCGTAAATGGTGTTTTTAAAGTTAAGTGATATTTCATCAATGCGTTTTGCCAGTTCTTTTCCAATTTTCCCAAAGTATTTTTCGTTGCTTTCTGAGTCGTGCAAGGCGAATAATGGTGGTTTATTAGGTTCAACATCAATGCGCGTTAATACGCCTGTAAATGTTAGTGGCCATGTCTGGATTAGGTTTGGAATGTGAACTTAACAATAACCTTTAAATTCTAATTGTAAATGAATTGAAAATGTAGTTTTATTTAGTGGATAGGTGGTTTTTATGAGTGAGTAGGAGAAAAAGGCATAAAAAAAACTTCACCAAAACGAATTAGTGAAGCTTAATTGAAATGTCTGTGGTATTTAGTAATTCTCTTGGGTCACTTCAATAGACTTAGTTTTAATGTACAAAGTAACGATTGCACTTAGGACAAAAAAAGTGAAAAGTAAAAGAACTATAGCCTTGGAACTGTTTTTTTCAAATGGGTTTACAACTTGTTGTACTATCATTTTATTTAATATTTATAGAATTCATTATTACATCGAATACATCACGTTCGCGGTTTATGTTGCGTTTAATGTATCGTTTGGTGATTGAGTTTTTAACTTGTACTACTTCTCCCTGGTGCTTTGCAAGAATGGGGGAGAGTTGTTGGTGAAAATAAAGCAACTGACTTTTAACGCTCTCTTTTTCCATTTCAAGGTTTTCATTGCCCCGGTAAAGTTGATCTTGCTGGAACTCGTGAGAATTAATTGTGTGCTCCAATTCATCAATTTGTTGAGTATGGACTTGCTTTAGTTGTTCAATGGTATTTTCCAATTCATCAATTCGGCGAATGTTTTCCTGATCAATTTCTGGATTGAGCCAGTAATTTAAAAGTTTGGTGAGAAAATCACCTTTTGTGTTACACTCGGATTGCTCAAAGGCATCCTGAAATTTTTGTGCGATCTCAGGCCTTGCCTGAACCTGCACTTTTAAAAAGTTTTTAGTCATTATTGTATTTGTTTAAGTTAAGGTAATACATGATGAATACACGATAGATACATGAATGATCTATGCTGGATACAAGAGAGATACATAATTTGTGATACATTTATTTTTTTATAACTCAAAGATAGGATACATGAGTTTATAGATAAACAAATCATATATCTCTCAGTTGATTAGTGCACCTTTTATTAAGTACATAACAGTTAAAAATCAAAATGACAATGAGTTGATGTATCCATTCTAATTTAGTAAACCATTTTTTCAGTTGAAATATAAAAATGGCTGGTTCTGTTATCAGTATATTCCTATTTGAATTGACGACAAATTTTAGATGAACACCAGAATCGATAATTGAATAAAGTACCTCACGATTAAAAATATTGTTAGCATGTAACCATATTAAAAACTCGATAATTGTTACTCTCTGATTCTTAGTTTTTCCAAAATATTTCCTTATCCTTTTCAGTTTTATACTCGATTGACATTGTTGAATTTCGTACCATATTTGTAAATCTGATGCAAAAATAAATGCTCTATTCCTTCTTGTTAGGGCAGAATACAAAATTTCAGATGGATTACAATTGTTATCTTCTGCGATGGATCGAATGGTCATTGTTCCGCCTTTTTCTTTCCTTATTCGGTATGCCTGGTCGGATGAAAAACCAAAAATGAGGGCTATTTCTTGTGGGGATAATGGTAAATCTATAGTTTGCATGATTAATTATATTTCTAGATTATAATTCATTAAATCGGTATTTTAACTACGAGGAAGCGTAGGAAATGTAGGAAATGGAAAAAATCATCCTAATCCTACATTTCCTATGTATCCTATGTGTTCTTTTCTATCTTTTTATATTTATTGTGATCGTGTGAAAGAAAACGATGTTCTCTAAATTCCTTTAAATATTTTTCTGCTGTTTTGATATTTAATTCTAACCGATTGGCAACTTTCAAGTACTGTTCACGATTAAAATCGTTTGGCAAAGCCTCATAAAACTTCAATTTATTGCCATCAAGTTTATTTTGTCCCAGATTGCAGAACAACTGAAAAGAGTGTTTAATTAATGTAGTTGTCAAAGCTATTGATGTATGAAAATCGGTTTCAGAACAGACTAAAGGATTGGGAATTGAGCCCATGTCCATTGACCTTAAAACAGTTAATATCATACATATTCTATACGCTATTAATCCAATACGCTTAACATTACCGTCAAAGTCATTGCCTGCAAAGACCTGATTCTCATTTAGTATATTGGTGAAAATTTCTGTAAACTCAATGCCTTTATGTGTTGTAAAATGAAAATCAATAGGATTTTGTAGTTTTTTAAGTTTCTCGTTGGATTTGAAAATACGGTTACTTCTTTCACTAAAAAATTCAATATAATTACCATTT
>JAQIBQ010000396.1 GCA_027859005.1 Prolixibacteraceae bacterium
TTATTCTACACTTTTAGGAAAGTTTATTTAGAGAATGGCATATACGAAGGACTATCAGCTATTCAACTGGATCATAATTTCTGGATTGCATTATTTGTAATTCCTGCTTTCTGGTTAGCATTTCATTACACCACTGGATTTTACAAAGATATATTTCGCAGGTCTCGATTAATTGACTTGGGACAAACAGCTTTTACTGCATTAATTGGCGTAACCATTATCTTTTTCACCTTACTTCTTGACGATACTATTTCATCTTACCGAAATTATTATCATTCCTATTTTACGCTTTTTGGACTTCATTTTGTTCTAACATTACTTCCCCGACTAGTTCTTTCAACAAGAACTATTCACCGAGTTCATAACCGTCAAATTGGGTTCAATACAATAATAATAGGCAGTAACGAACGAGCAGTTCGTTTATACAATGAAATGACATCTGATAACCGTACAACGGGGAATATTTTCTTAGGATTTGTGAAAATAGACAATAAAAAGGAACTTCTACTTGAGAAACACCTCACCCTTTTAGGTGCAATTAAAGATCTCCCACAACTAATTGACAACAATGCCATTGATGAAATTATTATAGCAATTGAAACGTCAGAGCATAACAAAATACAGGAAATAATTTCGACATTAGATTATAGAAATGTAACAGTTAAGGCCATACCTGACATGTTCGACATTTTAGCTGGAACCGTAAAAATGAGCACTATTTATACGAGTCCTTTAGTTAAAATATCGAATGGCATAATGGCTGCCTGGCAAGAGAATATGAAACGAATTATTGATGTTGTGGGATCATTTTTTGCTCTAATTATTTTCCTGCCTTTTTTCCCTTTTATTTACATGGGAATTAAAACTTCATCCAAAGGGCCTTTAATGTACTCACAAAAAAGAGTAGGTAAATATGGCAAGGAATTTACCATCTTCAAGTTTAGAAGCATGGTAACCAATGCTGAAACAAATGGACCTGCATTATCATCCCATACGGATTCTAGAATTACAAAATTTGGTCAATTCTTGCGTCGTACACATATCGATGAGATTCCTCAATTCTACAATGTTATTCGTGGTGATATGTCGTTGGTCGGTCCTCGTCCTGAAAGAAAGTTCTATATTGATGAAATTCGAAAAGTTGCTCCACATTATATCCAACTTCAACGCATCAGACCTGGCATTACTTCATGGGGGCAGGTTAAATATGGTTACGCTTCAAATATTGAACAAATGGTAGAACGTATTCCATATGATATAATTTACCTGAAGAATATTTCGTTATACCTCGATTTTAAAATATTGATTTATACGTTGCTAAATTGCTTTCAAGGGAAAGGAAAATAAACTATTTCTTTTTTTGCGCTTCGGCATTTTCCATCTCAATCATTAATACAATTTGTTCAATCATATAATGATGGTAAACTGGGTCGTATTTTTTCTTCAAATCGTTGTTGAATATTTTTGAAATACCCTGCCAAAAAACGGCAGCTACTCCACCCTTGAGTTCTTTAATGATAGAGTAAGATTGAGTTCCTGTTTCTCGATCTATAAGCAACATTAGGTACTGACCTTCACTAATAGTAAAGCGTTTTAATTCCGCTTCGTGCTTTGCAAACAATTCTTTTTCTACCTTACGAACATATTTTCGTCTTTCCCGATCGGAGCTTGAATTTTCATACAATTCATTATATTTCTCCAGCTCTAAAGCAGCCGATTTTGCAAAAGGATACACTTTCCGAATTCTTGCAACAATACGCGTATATCTTCGGTAGTTTAAATTTCTTCCTTTTCGAGGATATACATCTACCTGCTCTAATTTTCGGAATACTATTGAATCGTTTTGAGAAGACTGATAACTAGAAATACCTATTTCTCTTTCGTTGATTTTTTCTTGTCCCATCATCATTCCCGATAATAGTAAGAAAAAAAGGGAAAGGTATATTTTCGTCATTTTGTACATTTTGCAAAAATAGTTAATTGTAATGAAGTTAAAAAAGATGTCTTTTCAAAGCATAACGTGATAACATTCAGTTTTCTTATATCCACTCTTCAGAAAGATTTACCTAATTTTACCTTTTCAAAATACACGTATATGCAAAATGTAAATGTAAATTCAGAAATAGGAATACTTGAAGGTGTAATAATTCACACTCCAGGACAAGAAGTTGAGAAAATGACGCCAAAAAATGCTGAAAGAGCATTATATAGCGATATATTAAATCTATCGGTTGCCAAAGAAGAATACTCTCATTTCAAAAGTCTCTTGAATAAATATTGCACAACCTACGAAGTTAAAGACTTGCTAAGCGATATTCTTGAAGATAAAAGTATAAATGACGAATTACTTTCAACCATCTGCCGTACCGAAGGAGTTCCTGAACTAACAAATTATTTAACATCGTTGGATCATAAAGAGGCTGCTCGCCAATTAATCGAAGGTGTTGAAATTCGTCGCGATAATCTCACCAAATACCTCAGTAATGAACGTTATAGTCTGCGCCCATTACATAATTTTTTATTTACACGCGATGCCTCAATAAGCATGTATAACAAAGTATTGATTGGTAAAATGGCAAGTAATGTGCGCGAACGTGAAGCCACAATTATGGATTATATTTTTCGTTATCACCACAATTTTAAAGTTGAGACACTTCACACTACGAATTATACCGATTTAAAAAATAAAAGTGCAATTAGAATTGAAGGTGGGGATGTATTGATTGCCCGTGACGACGTACTAGTGATTGGTACTGGCATTCGAACATCAACTCAAGGAATTGACTATATAATTGAAACGATTAAAGCTCAGAACAAAGAAAAACAACACATAATTGTTCAAGAATTGCCCGATACTCCTGAATCGTTTATTCACCTCGACATGGTGTTTACTTTTTTAGATAAAGACACATGCATGGTTTATGAACCTTTAATTATGCATCATAATAAATACCGAACCATTCATATCGAAATCGACAATGGGAATGTAAAATCAATTACAACAGAACCAAACCTAATCATAGCATTAAATGCATTAGGATTCAATCTATCAGTTGTTGGATGTGGTGGCGATGATATGTGGCATCAAGAACGTGAACAATGGCATAGTGGAGCTAATTTCTTTGCCATTGCGCCAGGTGTTGTTATTGGCTATGAACGTAACATTTATACAATAGATGCTTTAAATAAATATGGCTTTGATGTTATTGAATCAAAGAAAATTATAGAAAATAACATTCCTCTACCTTCGGAAAAGACGGTTATTACCATAGCAGGTGCTGAACTTGCCAGAGGTGGTGGTGGAGCAAGATGCATGAGTATGCCTGTTAAAAGAAAGCCTGTTGATTGGTAAATGGAATAATCATAACAAAATATTTTGCTAACTCAAATTAGTGCTGTTCTTTTGTGCCAAATTATAGATGTAAATAAACACCATGCGCAAATTAAAGAATAAAGAGCTAAATAGAATTGACATCCCAGAATTTAAACAATCGAAAAAATCACCAATTGTTGTTGTTCTAGACAACATAAGAAGTTGCAATAACATTGGCTCAGTATTTAGAACCTCCGATGCTTTCTTGATTGAAGCAATACATTTGTGTGGTTATACTGCTACACCTCCAAATAAAGACATTCACAAAACAGCATTAGACGCTGAAAACTCTGTTGATTGGAAATACTTTAAACACACAGAAGAATCGATCAATGAACTTAAAGAAAAAGGCTTTAAAGTATTTGCCATCGAACAAGTTGAGCACAGTATTTCATTACCCAACTTCCAAACTACAAATTATGAAAAAATTGCTCTAGTTTTTGGAAATGAAGTAAAGGGCGTACAACAAAAAGTTGTTGATTTATGTGACGGAGCAATTGAAATACCTCAGTATGGCACCAAACATTCATTCAATATATCAGTAAGTGCTGGTATTGTTTTATGGGATATTTTCAATAAAATTTCAAACTAAAAAAAAAATTGAAACAAAAAAAGGGCAATCAAACGATTGCCCTTTTTTTATATTATAAAGTAGTATTTATTCTACAATAGCTTTGAATTTTGGATTTTCGAAATACTTCGCAAACTCTAGATCACTTGCAGCAGCAGCTTTCAATTTTGGTTGTTTCTCACAAGCAGCAGTTAAACTTTCAATCATTAAGTTTTCTTTTGCAGTACGAGCACCAACAACAGCTTTCAAATAGTCGATCATATAACAGTCGGCCATTGTACAAGCTTCTAAAGATTTTAAAGCACCATTGTTATCGCCAGCTAAAATTTTAGCAAGAGCAGCATTTGGTTTGTTACACTCACCAAAATATTTCACTGCTTTGTCGTATTCAGCACGAAGGATACTTACAATACCCATGTTGTAATCTACTTCGTTACCAACACCTGAAGCAGCAGCAAACAATTCTTTTGCTTTTTCAGTTTGTCCAGCATTTAAAGCAACAACACCAAGGTTGTTTTGAATAATTGGATTTCCTTCGTCCAATTTATCAGCTTTCTCAAAGTTTTTACCAGCATCTTCGTATTCATATTCCATTACTTGAACCATTCCCAAGTTATTAAAGCCTCTCCAATCATCTTCAAATTGTTTTGTAAACGATTTGTAAATAGCTTTCTTAATAGCTAAATCATCAGTAAGATTAGCAGCAACTAATAATTCAGCTTGGTTCAATGAGGCAGGCTCGTCTTGAGCAGCAGCCAATAATTCTTCGTCGGTTTTACCAATTAAATCAACAGAAGCTAAAAATTTAGCACGACGCAATTCTGGTAAAATATCGCTAGCAACAGCAGTAAATGCTTCTGAAAGGTTACGGATTTCTTTTTCACGTACTTCAGGATCGCTGTACATAGTAAGAACACGAATAATAAGTTCTTTGTCTTGGATAGAAGATTTTTCCATTAGTTCTTGGAAACCTTCCCAATCTTCAGCAGTATATTTTGTAGTTACTTCGACTTCGATTTCATCTTTATCTAAAGATTTTGCTAGGTATTTTGAAGCTGTTCCTTCACGTTTCTGTGAAAGTTTGTCGTTCCAATCTATTTCTCCTTCAGGAGATGCATAGGCTGAAATTTGTATTTCTTTCAATTCTTTGCGCTCATCACCAGCAGCATCTTTAGCATAAGCTTTGAAAGCTTCAATGTCATCAGATTTTACTTCGCCTTTACGAACAAATGAACTGTTAATTAGGTAATGAATGTCGGCTAACATTTCATCAGGAACTACACGTTGGAAAGCATCGATAGCTGGATCGTATTTACCAGATGTATTCTCTTCTTTTTGTACGCCAATAACAGCCATACCGTTTTTCATTACTAATTCTGAAGTAGCAAGAACTCCATCAGCAATTTTGACAGGATCGAAGTCGAGTTGTTTTGCACCTTTTTGAGCAACCATTCTAATTTCAAGTTCGGACATCTTCATTGCAGCCTCGTAAGGTATTGCACCTTCAACTGAGAAGTTTCCTCCTTCACTAAAAGTAATTACTGCATTGTTGGCAGTTATGCTTTCACCTTGAAGTTTAATTTCAGGATAAGCAATCTCTCCACCCTCGTATTTTACAACGGGAGTAATAAGTAGAGTCGCTTTTTTTACAAAATACTTTTCAGGTATTTGCCCTTCAACAGCAACTTTTACCTGACCTGCATGTGTTTCAAGAACTTCTGGGGTTACATCCCATTTTATCTGTTCAGCATTCTTCTTCATGGTCTTAATGCTGGCACAGCTACTAAGTAACAAAGTTACTATTGCGAATAGTGCAATAACTTTTAAATTAAATTTCTTCATGATGGACACATTATTTTATTATTCAGTTAATTTCACTTTTATTACAAAAATAAGAATGTTTTTCTAACAAGAAAGGTAAAATCATAAAATTTTATCATAATATAACCCTTGAAATACCAGTATTATAGCTATTTTGAAAGATCGTTTCGCATAGCTTGTAGTAATCCTCCTTGCTTTTTACAAAGTCGATGTTATTCGTATCAATAATTACAACGGGAGTAATAAGTAGAGTCGCGTTTTTTTGAAAAAAAATTTTAGGTGTTTGGCCGTCAACAACCACTTTTAACAGTCCAGCGAGTGT
>JAQIBQ010000494.1 GCA_027859005.1 Prolixibacteraceae bacterium
GCAAATTTCCACAAAGGTTTGTATTATGAACCTTTTCGTGTTTTGTTTTTCTAAAATTCTTTTTTTAAACGTTACTAAATAATTTTATTTCCTTTTTGGATTAATGTATCTTTTTACTAAAAATCAGGAGACCGAAGTTAGAAGACAGAGTTACTTCTGTCTTCGGTCTTCCGATCTCTTTCTCTAAATCTGGTTTATTTCAAGTAGCTTAAAACTGCAGAATTCCGTTGGCTTACGTGACTTTTTAAGGTTTCGATGGCCGAATCAAATGAAGCATCACTACTCAAAAAGGTATATCCACTTTCTTCGGCATAGGCATATTCTTTCAACATTTGATAATAGTTATCGTATAGCGCTTCCATTTCAGACACCACAAATACCTCATCAATAAACTGTTGTAAATAGGCTTGATATTTTTCTTTATACTCAGGCACATCAATTAAGTAACTTATAAGTGGCCAACTGCTGCTTACCGTGTTCAATTCCAAACTTAAAGCACCTCCAATTTTGCCTGCCTCAAAAGCTTCGTTGGCATCCCATGGGATCCACTCCAATAAGCTAGATGAAGGGTTGTTGTACAAGTAATAGTTGTGTGTCATATTTCCGTAAGTATCCCAATTTTGGATCGTCGTATTTGAGGCCAGCCATTTCAAGAAAATATCAACGTCAAGTTTGCTTTCAAGCGCTGTTTTCCATGTTTCCAAGTCGGAAGTGCGTGTTGAACTATTGACAGCTTCATATAATGCATAAACATCGGAAAAATCGGCTAAGTCTTCGTTGGTTTGCTTTACCATTTCATCTTCGTCATAAGTACCTGAAGCGAAAGTTGCCGCATCGCCATCAGGCTTGTATAAGTTTCCTGTTCCATCGGAATACTGACGATCCAAAACGGTATCGTCAACTTCCTCAACTATGGTGTATAATCCGAAGTATTGTGATCCTGAGCCATAGTCGACATACAAGGCACAAAACGATGTTTGTGACGATGCTAAACCAAAATCACGAAATAAATCGGAAGCTACTTTTTCACGAATTAAAGAAGCATCGAGGTAATTATTCTTTAAGCTTAATTGCCTAAAACCATAAAATCGTTGATCGGTTATGGCAGGATAATCGGATTCGAACTGATCAAAATCGAGTTTAAATGGAAGTTTTCCGTTACCAGAAGAATAAGTACTGCTTAAGCTTGAATTTCCTTTAAAACGGACACCTACTTTGTACCATTCTGTTCCTTCGTAAAAAACAGAGCAAGGCACCCAAACCGGATCAAATTCTACCAATGTGGGACCACCTCCACCCGGCCTTCCACCTGGTCCACTCGTTGCTGAACCCAAATTAGCATCCAGATCGTTTTGCATGGTTTCCCATTCATTTTCTTCAATCACCAAATCAATACGCAATACTTCGTTTTGATTAAATACCACATCGTAATTGGGCACAGTTAATATTTCGTGTGTACTTGCTGACCAATCTGGTACATCTATCGAAATTCCTGTTTCAACAGTTGTTTCATCGACCTCTACATCGGTCAAAATATCTTCTGAACGACAACTCATAAATAGAATTGTCAAAAACAAAATGTTTATAATTTTAATTTTTTTCATGATCGCTTCCTCCTAGAATTTAATTTTATAGCCAATGCTTACAATGTGTTTGTTACGGTATTCCTGCATGTAGTAATCGAGTTTGTAATCGATTACTATGGAATTGTTTTTAAATAATTTGTAGTTTAATCCTGCGGAATAACGCATTTTATAAAGCTCGTTTTCACTTAAATTATGAAATGCTTCAACACTAATTTCGGGTGTAAATTTGCTTTTGCAAATGTTGTAATCAACACTTGCTTTGTAGCGCAAAAAATGACTATTTTCATCATCATCACCAGCAAAGTTGGTATAGCTCATTTTTAAAGAGGGAGTAAAGCGTTTCAACTTTTTCTCTGCTTCAATAAACAAGGCATATTTATTGCGATTTTCATAATCGCCACTCCCTGTTTTATTGCCGGTAAAACGGTACGATGTTCCTACACTGATTAACTTAATAGGCTTGTAAATAATTTCACCTTCAAATAAATATTGATCAAATTTCAAATTGTCGTTAAACCTCAACTCAGGAGTGAAATTTAGTTTCACCTTCTTAAGTGGTTTATACGATAATTTCACACTGGTTCTGGATTGAAAATCGTTTTCCAACTCTTGTGCCGATAGCTGAATTGCGAATCCGGTTAAAATTAATACTAACAGGATTTTACCAGGTATTTCTCTCAATCTCTTCATCTTTTTTTTTATTTTTTTTAAAGGTAGATTAACAACAATAAGCCACGAAAAGGAATCAACGAACAGGCCTTATTTATCTACATAAAAGCCACACAGCTTTTGGATGTTTGGCCTTCTATGATCCAAATACTTGTTTTGCATTTTTGAAAACTTTGTTCTGGAAGGTTTAAATTTATTGGGATGATTTTGGGGAAATCCCGTTCGGGATTAAATGTGGGTAGCAAATTGAAACGAAAAACCAGGTCTCGTCCTGGATGGGACGAAATATCATTTCAATTATTGAAATTTCTATCCATATAATGTGACTAAGGGCACAATTCAACCTCCTTTTGTTTATTCATTTGTTTTGAACAAAACAATTTCAATTTGAGTTGTTTCCATCCAAGTTGTTCGTATTCTTAATCCACAAAAAAGCACAGCTAAAATTAAGATGTAGCTTTATATGATTCTTATTCGTGTAATAATTATTGTTCGGTATTTCTTGTTGCTTTTATCGCATTGGCTGGGTAAAACAATCTTATTTCAGCGCTGTCTTTCAGGAAGTCAATTTTTCTAATCTCGTACCTGGAAATGTTAATACCCGTGCGGAGTTTTAAATCTTCGAGTAATGCCGCTTCACTCATC
>JAQIBQ010000542.1 GCA_027859005.1 Prolixibacteraceae bacterium
TCTCTTTTACGGCAAAAGGTTGTGATGCCGAATGAAGTTCTTCCAAAAAAGAATTTACTTTTTGAGGAGTTTGTGCCATTCGTTCCTCTAATACATAGTCTGCATAAGTTTTATAACCCAGCATTTTAGCTTGTTGAAGCCGTAAGTTGCTTATTCTAACAATTAGTTTTTTATTGTCTTTATTGTTGTCTCTATTTCCACGAGCGGAGTTTGCTTTGTATATTTTTTCCCTCAACTTTCGCTTGTTAGCATACTTTAAAAAAGGAGCATAACTGGGATACTGTAAGGTAACTATCCAACCCTTTTTTCCTTTCGATTTTGCAAGTAGCGAAGCCGCTATTAGTTCATTTTCAGGCAATCCATCTAGATCTTCCTTTATTTCTGTATGAAAAATATAATCGTTTGTTTCGGCTAAAATGTTATCATCGAATTTCAAGGTAAGCTTGGCTAATTTCATTTGGATTTGTGTTAATCTCATCTTTTGAATGAAATTAAGTTTAGCTCCATTACGTTTCATACTGAGGTAGGTTGTTTCTATCAACCTCAATTCTTCGGTATTTAATTTTGTTTTAGTTCTATTGTTGTAGATTATTTCTATTCGGGAAAAATATTTTTTATTCAAGAGTACCTTGCTTGAAAATTTGGTAAGCAATGGCGATATTTTTTGAGTTACAGCTTGAATTTGATCTGATGTTTCGGCTGAATTTAGGTTGAAAAGTATTAATCCCAGTCGAGATACTTCGTCGTATTTAAGTTCAAAAGGTACGAGTGTATTTTGAAGCGTTGCCGCTTCTCTGTTATTAATGATTCGTTTAAACTCTTTTTTGCAAGCATCAATTTTAGCATTAAATGCAGGCTCAAAATGGCTTGGCTTTATCAAATTGAAAGGCACTGAATTGTATGGAGTATTCGTTGATCCTAGCAATGGATTTTTATTTTCATTCATATTCAGTCACATTTTATTCAATGGTTAAAACACTGCAATTTTATTAGAGTTCTTTTTTCTATAAATGTTCAATTCAAATAAATATGTATTTGAGTACGGAGGTAATAGAATTTAGTACTGATGAATTTTTCTTATACCTCATTACTCTTAAGTACTAAAAACTATTTAATGTCGTACTTTTAGTAATCCAATCAAATTTTAAAAAAAAAGAATATAGTATGTTAATACTTTCGCCTCTAGCCGGCTGGGCTTTTACTCTTTTTATTCGCAAATTCAAAATCTATGGAGCTCATGAATACTTCGTATTTGTCTTGATCAAAAAAGTAAACAAAAAAATATTACATGATTATAGCTTCACTCGGCATAGCTCAAGCAAGCTTGGCTCTGCGCTCATTTATCGCAATAATTCAAGGCTCCCGAAAAAAATGTCATCCGCCTTCTTGCAATGGTTAAGTGCGGCCGGGTGATCTTCTCATAAGTTCGAAGCTTCCCGGTCTTACTAAACCTTTGCTGCGATGCACATAACATTCTTTCGGAGGCCAAGGGCTGCTTTTTACAAGCCTTAGATTCAAAAAAATATTATTCTGATAAAAAAGGTTATCAAACAACAATATTCTTTGTCTTTAGAATACGACATTTATTTATTCTTGTTACTTACACATCACCCACATCTTATTTTTTCTTTTTTTTCTTTTTCTTCTTCTCAACAGAAAAGCCAAATTTCCCAATTTTATCTCCTAGGTTGAAATATCCACCATGGCTATATACAAGAGGTTTACTTGCTGACAGATCAAACTTTCCATTTTCACCTTCCATGTATTTATCATCAACCCTAACGTTCACAACTTCAGCAATGAACATGTCGTGTGAACCCAATTTAACAATCTCCTTCACCTTACATTCAATACTAATAGGACTTTCCTTGATGATGGGAGCTTTAACATATTTTGCCTCGGCTGGTGTCAAATTCATCTCGTTCCATTTGTTGTATTTACGACCACTACGGCATCCACACCAATCGGTAGCACGAGCCAATTTTTCGGTAGTTAAGTTAATAACAAACTCTTTGTTTCGTTTAATTATATCGTATGAATGTCTTTCAGGACGAACTGAAATATAGCACATTGGCGGATCGCTGCAGATGGTGCCAGTCCATGCTATGGTAATAATATTATATTCTTCGGGAATAGAACCACAGGTAACCATTACCGCTGGTAAGGGATAAACCATAGTTCCTGGTTTGAAATCAATTTTTGCCATTATTGCTTTGCTTTAATTCGAATACAAATATAGAAAGACAATTATTAAAAATTGAAAATGAAATGAAACTGTAATAATTGAACGAATATTGTATTTTTGCTTTTAAAATAATATAACATGGATATATATCAACCTAACAGTAAACGATACGACAAAATTGCCTACAATAGATGTGGCAAATCGGGACTAAAACTCCCATCAATTTCATTAGGTTTATGGCATAACTTCGGTGGTGTAGATACTTTTGGAAATGGACGAGAAGTTATACGTGCAGCTTTTGATAACGGCATTACTCATATTGATTTGGCCAATAACTATGGGCCACCTCCGGGATCGGCTGAAGAAACATTTGGGAGAATTTTGAAAAAAGATTTCTCTTCACTTCGCGACGAGTTGGTTATTTCAACCAAAGCTGGGTACGAGATGTGGGAAGGTCCTTACGGCGATTTTGGATCTCGAAAATACTTGGTTTCAAGTTTAGATCAAAGTTTGAAAAGAATGGGACTCGACTACGTTGATATTTTTTATCATCACCGACCCGATCCCGAAACTCCTTTGGAAGAAACCATGAGTGCCCTTGACCATATTGTGAGACAAGGGAAAGCACTATATGTTGGGATTTCAAATTATTCTGCTGAAGAAACTGAAGCAGCGGCAAAAATTTTGAAAAAATTAGGTACACCATGCTTAATCAATCAAGTAAAATATTCAATGTTTGAACGTTGGGTTGAGGATCAATTGCTCGACACGGCTGAGGATAATGGAATTGGTTTAATTGCTTTTTCTCCTTTGGCTCAAGGTCTTTTAACCGATAAGTATTTAACCGGTATTCCAGCCAATTCAAGAGCAGCAAAATCGTGGGGATTTTTGCATGCAAATGCAGTTGAACAAGCCATTGATAAAGTTACACAGCTGAACTCTATTGCTATTGCCCGTGGTCAATCTTTAGCTCAAATGGCTATTGCTTGGTTGTTAAAAGATAAGCGAATTACGTCTGTACTTGTTGGTGCAAGCTCTGTAGAACAGTTGGAAGATAACATTGGAGCCCTTGATTATACGTTGTTTTCGACAGAAGAGATAGACAAAATTGAAGCAATCTTATTAAAATAATTGATTTATTAAAATACAATTAATTGTTATCGTGCGGAATAACAATTTGTTATATTTGATGTGGATAAGAGAAAACTAAATAACATGAAAACTTTAAAATTTATTGCAGTATTAATTACTGCTATTTCTTTCGTATTCTTTACTAGTTGTGACAAAGGCAAGGATGATGAAGAAATCACAAAAATATTTTTGGTTGACTACGAACTAGTACCATCCTCGTTTACTATTGAGAATGCCAAAGCTGCATTAGCGTATTACAATTTACCCGAGATGGAAGATTTTGCTGAGTTATTGAAATATGAAATCCAGACCTATAAAATTACGTACAAAACATTGTTCGAAGGCGATACTATTTTTGTGTCAGGGCTTGTTGCTGCGCCAATTCCAAGAGATAAAAATGAAACATTTTCTATAATGAGTTATCAGCATGGAACTATTGTTGAAAAAACAGCAGCTCCATCTGTAAATCCGAGCGGCGATTTTATGACTTACATAGCCAGTACCGGAATGGTAGTGGTAATGGCCGATTACATTGGTTTTGGCGTTTCTAGTAACGAATTTCATCCATTTATGCACAACCAATACACGGTTAATGCTGTTTTGGATATGATACGTGCATCGGAAGAAATGATTGCCATTGAGAAACCATGTGACTTGAATGATCAATTGTTTTTATTTGGTTATTCACAAGGTGGAAGTGCTACTTTAGGGGCTTTATCGGCCATTGAAAACAACAATGCAAATAGTGATATCGAAGTTACTGCTGCAAGTTGTGGTGCTGGTGCATACGATTTAGCTGAACTGCGTAGTTGGATTATGCAACAACCACGTTACGAGCAACCTTATTTCATTGGCTACTTATTGGAGTCATATTCAAGGTATGCAGGTATTTCTTCAGATTATTCATTAGTATTTAGTGAGGAATTTGCTTCATTAATTCCCGATATGTTTGATGGAATATCAAGTGCTGAAATTATTAATGCTCAGTTTGGGACTTTCCATGTTGGTGAATTATTCAACGACGATTTTGAAGATGATGAAATTTTCAACACAGCAGATGAATATGCTTCATTCCGACAAGCATTTGCCGAAAATAAAATTGAAGCGTGGCCATTAAGCACTTCGTTGTCGATTTATTATGGAAGTGAAGACAATTGGGTGCCAGGAAATCAATCTCTAAAATTATTTCAACAATTTCAAGAAAATGGTTCAGGCGCAAAAGTGAAGTTGAAACGTTTAGATGGAATGAATCATCAAACAGCATTTTTAGGCACACTTACTGAAACATTGGATTGGTTTTTATCGTTCAAATAACAACTAATTTTTTAAAATACTTAGGCGGTTAATTAACAATAACCGCCTTTTTTTGCACGAAACAATTCTATCCAAATTCGTATCTTTAAAACTAAAAAAATGAAGGTCCCAGATTTTTCAGATATTCTTGAAGCAAACGAAAGGATTAAAAAATTTGCTCATAGAACGCCCATATATACATCGAAATCGATCAATCAAATAGTAGAATGTGAACTGTTTTTTAAATGTGAGAATTTTCAAAAAGTTGGTGCGTTTAAGTTTCGAGGTGCAACGAATGCAATTTTTGCTCTTTCAAAAGAAGATGCCAGCAAGGGTGTTGCGACTCATTCTTCGGGGAACCATGCAGCAGCTCTGGCGCTGGCTGCCAAGTTGCGAGGTATAAATGCACATGTAGTAATGCCTTCAAATGCTCCTGAAATAAAGAAAAAAGCAGTTGAAGAATACGGAGCTTCAATAACTTTTTGTGAACCTACACTTGCGGCAAGGGAAACAACATTAAAAAAGGTGATTAGCGAAACTGACGCAACTGAAATTCATCCCTACAATAATTTTTTTGTTATTGCAGGGCAGGGTACTGCAGCTAAAGAATTGCTTGAAGACTCTCCTTTACTCGATTTTTTGCTTTGTCCTGTTGGGGGAGGAGGATTACTTTCTGGAAGCTCTATCACTTCAAAACATTTATCACCATTAACTAAAGTTATTGCCTGTGAACCAGCAGGTGCCGACGACGCTTTTCGTTCCTTTTATGGGAATCAAATTTATCCCTCTATAAATCCGCAAACCATTGCCGATGGTTTATTAACGGCCTTAGGTAAGTTGAATTATACTATCATAAAACAAAATGTAGATGCAGTTGTTACCGTTTCCGAAGAGGCTATTATTGCTGCAATGCGTTTAATTTGGGAGCGAATGAAAATAATTGTAGAACCATCGTCGGCCGTTCCTTTGGCTGCATTAATCGAAAATAAAATTGATGTTAAAGGGAAGAAGGTTGGTATCATTTTATCCGGAGGAAATATCGATTTAAAGAAATTGCCTTTTAATTAAACGAATTACTAGAGGCTTGCCTTCGGGTGTCCTATTTGTTTTCTCTTTCATCGCCTTCGCGAAGCTACAGCGGAGCAAGGGAGGAGAGGTAAAACTGTTTTGGACAGTTTTGGGTGAGGTGTAGTAATAGCATTTTGATTTTCGCACCACTAGATCAATCTGTAACGAGCGGAATGTAAGTATGGTTCTGCTCTAAGTATAGTTCGTTATATGAAATTTCTTTACTTTGGATCGGTATTTGAAGAGGATCCAATTCTTAAAAACTAAAAATATGAAAACGCGTAACATTTTACTTCTTGCTCTAACTTTTTTTTCAATTACATCATGTGATGTATTGCTTAAAACAGCATCAACATTTATTGATGCCGAAAAACCGTTAACAGCTATCGACGTTGCTTCGGGGCTAAAAGAAGCTTTAAGGGTTGGAGTAGATACAGCCGTTGTAAATTTGAATAAGACAAATGGCTATTTTCTTGATCAGGCCATTAAAATTGAACTTCCACCCGAAACAAATATTATTACCGATTATGCTTCAAAGATTCCGGGTATAAATGCGCTATTAGATAATATGGTGGAACAAATAAATCGTTCGGCCGAAGACGCAGCAGCACAAGCTGCGCCAGTTTTTAAAGACGCAATTTTGAGCATGAGTTTTGACGATGCATGGACAATCTTAAATGGTTCAGATAATGCTGCAACGGAATATTTGACAACTAAAACAAGTGCAGAATTAATGCGGATTTATCGTCCAATTATGGCGATATCGCTTAAAAAACCACTTGTAGGTGATGTTTCAGCATATTCATCGTGGAACGATATAACAAGTAAATGGAATAAATTTGCAAACTCATTTGCAGGTAAATTGGTTAACCTTGAACCTGTTACTACTAATTTAGATGCCTATGTGACTGAAAAAGCGCTTTCGGGTTTATACCTTAAAATTGCAGATCAAGAAAGAGAAATAAGAACGAATGCCGATGCAAGGGTCAATTCAATCTTAGAGAAGGTATTTGCAAGACAGGATTAAAATGTAGAGTGATTTTTAACCTCTAGTGTAAAATATTTCTCAAATAACTTATTTTTTAGTTTCATAGCGTAGTTGTGAAAAGGCTTTTGCTATTTTTGCATTTCAATTTTCAATTTAAAAAGAATACAATGCTTACACTGAAATATATTCAGGAAAATGCCGAATTAATTATTGAACGTTTAAAAGTTAAAAACTTTGATGCTTCAGCAATAGTTCAACAAATAAATGAAGAGAACAATAAGCGGAAAGAAACACAACTTCAGGTAGATGCGCTTAAAGCTGAAATGAATAAACTTTCCAAAGAAATTGGGATGTTGTTCAAGGATAAGAAAATTGATGAAGCGAATGCCGCTAAATCAAAGACTGCAGAATTGAAAGATGAGATTAAGGCTTTAGATACTTCATTTGCTGAAATTGATAGTAAGTTGAATGCATTGTTGGTTCAAATTCCAAATGTTCCACATGAATTGGTGCCTTTTGGAAAAACTGAAGACGATAATGTTGAAATTAAGTCTGGAGGTTCAATGCCCACATTATACGAAGGAAATCAGCCGCACTGGGAATTAATTCAGAAATACGACATCATCGATTTTGAATTGGGAACCAAACTAACAGGTGCAGGATTCCCTGTTTACAAAGGGAAGGGTGCAAAATTGCAACGCGCATTAATTTCATTCTTTTTAGACGAAGCAGAAAATGCAGGTTATAACGAAATAATGCCTCCGATATTGGTTAATGAAGACTCTGGTTTTGGAACAGGTCAGTTGCCCGATAAAGAGGGGATGATGTACCATGCAACAGTCGATAATTTGTATTTGGTTCCAACTGCCGAAGTTCCTGTTACAAATATATACCGTGATGTAATTTTGAATGAAGATCAACTACCGGTAAAAAATATGGCATACACTCCTTGTTTTCGTCGTGAGGCAGGATCATGGGGTGCTCATGTTCGTGGTTTAAATCGCTTACATCAGTTCGACAAGGTTGAAATCGTACAAATAGCACACCCAGATAAATCGTACGAAATATTGGACGAAATGGTGGCTCATGTCGAAAGTATTATCAATAAATTGAAATTACCATACAGAATTGTACGCTTGTGTGGTGGAGATACCAGCTTTACATCGGCAATGACCTACGATTTTGAAGTTTATTCGGCAGCCCAAGAACGTTGGTTAGAGGTTAGTTCTGTTTCTAACTTTGAAACCTACCAAGCAAATCGCCTAAAATGTAGGTATAAAGGCAAGGATATGAAAAAACCAGAATTGGCTCATACGCTTAACGGAAGCGCTTTAGCATTGCCTCGTATTTTAGCTGCATTGCTTGAAAACAACCAAACACCCGATGGTATTCGTATCCCCGAAGTACTGGTTCCTTATTGCCGATTTGACACAATTAAGTAAGCGAGTAAAAAAAAAAAATCTTTTTTGAATTTATTCTTTTGCGGAATTAAAAACTTTTCTATTTTTGCATCGCTCTTAAAAACAAGGGCACAAATGTTGAAACAAATACTCCCTAGTAGCTCAGTTGGTTAGAGCGGCGGACTGTTAATCCGTAGGTCGTAGGTTCAAGTCCTACCTGGGGAGCTTCGAAAAGCTGATTGGAAACGATCAGCTTTTTTTTGTGCCTTTAATTTCTTCAATTAGCTGAGGTAGAGTTGCAACTCTGAGTTTGTCACTAATGTTGTATGGTATTTTACAGTCTGGAATTACAAAATAAGCAAAGCGAGGATTTAGATCCTGAATTGTAATTGTCATCGACTTTGTGCTTTTTGGAGTGGAAGTGAATTTTACATCGATAGCTGCTAAGCATTCCGAACCATTAAAAACAAGTAAATCACATTCTGTACCATCGGCAGTACGATAAAAGTAGTATTGATATTCATCTGACAAGGAATTGATAATATTTTCTATCACATAACCTTCCCACAGATTTCCCAACATCGGGGTTCTCATTATATCTTCATAAGTAAAAAAACCAAGCAAATAATTAACAATACCTGAATCACGAATGTAAATTTTGGGAGATTTAACCAATCTTTTTCCAATATTGGTATACCAAGGTTGTAATAGTCTAATTATAAAAGAACGCTCAAAGAAAGAGATTGCATTAGTAATCGTTGGTGATGACACTCCTATTGATTTGGAAAGATTACTTGCATTTAATAGAGATCCATGATTTGATGCAATCATTTGTAGTAACCTATGCAAAATTAAAGGTGAAGTATTAAGTCCCAATAATCTTAAATCTCTTTCGATGTAAGCCGAGATAAATGATTTCATCCACTCTTTGCGAATAAATTTATCTGTCATGCCAAAAGGTTCTGGAAATCCTCCACTTATCCAGTGGTTTCGAAAATCTGACATTTCTTGAATTTCATGAAATTCAAAAGGAGTCAATTCCATGTGCGCTATTCTACCTGCAAGGGTCTCATTACTTAAGTAAAGTAATTGAGGACTAGCGGAACCCAACAGTATGAATCTAGCGTTTACTCTGTTTTCATCAATGATCGATCGCAATACGGGAAAAATCTCAGGTAAGCGTTGGACTTCATCTATTATCACCGTTTTTTCTGACAATGAATTTAGAAACTCGATTGGATGATCAAATGCACCGACATCTACCGGATTTTCCAGATCCAGATAAATACTTTGTTTGGGGATTTGATCTCTAATTCTTTTTACCAATGTGGTTTTCCCAACTTGGCGAGGACCAAGTAATGCCACTGCCGGAAAGTGATTAAGTAACAATATTAGTTTGTCTTCTATTCTGCGAGTTATATACATAGGATGCATTTATCCCCGTAAATTTAAAATATTATTTTTTATTTACGGCAAATAATCACACTTGTTTTTATGAGTAGAATAGAGATTGAAGTAAAATAAAACGCTTACCCTAAGCGCGCTGATCTAACGGGAAGCGGGGTAAGCATGTTGCTGTAAATGTATAAAATATTTTTAGCCGGCTACACATTTGTGTAATATTTTATTTCTCAAGTCGCTGGAATACAATACTTATATGCAATTGAATTAGTTTAAAAATAAACGAACTGATTGCAACTTTTCCCGAGTACTCGGGGTTAGGGGAGCCATACAGGAGAGAGATCAGAGATGGTCTCTTTTTTTGTGTCTATAAATCCCAGATTCCTTTCATAGCTTATGATACGTTGTTTTTCGTGTTCCTTATAAAAAGTTACAACTTTGTACCCCTAACAGTACAACTGCAACATCGTTTATTTTTAAACAAATAATTACCTGATTTAAAAAATAAAAGTAATAACTTTGTAATTACTTAAATTATTGATTATGGAAGTATCAGTTATTAAGATAGGAAATTCAAAGGGCATCCGATTAAGCAAAACAATGCTGGAGAAGTATAATATCCAAGATTCGGTTGAAGTTGTTTTAGAAGACGACCAAATCGTAATTAAACCCACCAAGGAGCCAAGGAGAGGTTGGGATTTGGCCTTCAAAACAATGGCCGAAAACGGAGATGACAGTTTATTAATGGACGATGTGTTTGATGATGAAAATCTGGAAGCATGGTAGTATCACAATATCAAATTGTATTGGTAAATTTGGATCCAACGGTTGGAAGTGAAATCAAAAAAACGCGACCTTGTGTTATTATTTCACCCAATGAGATGAATAAATATCTTCGAACTGTTGTTATTGCTCCAATGACAACCAGTTCAAAAGACTATCCAACCCGAGTTTCTGTAGAACATGATGGAAAAACAGGATCAATTGCCTTAGATCAGATAAGAACAATCGATAAACAAAGGATTGTTAAAACATATAAAAACCTTTTAAAAGAAGAAATTCTAGTTCTAAAATCAGTTTTAAAAGAAACATACATTGATTAAAATATAACCACATGCTTGCAACTTTTCCCGAGTACTCGGGATTAGGTGAGCCATACAGGACAAGAGATCAGAGATGATCTCTTTTTTTGTGCTTGATAGTTTGTAAGTAGTTGAATATGTGTATGTAAATTACGAACTAACATATTCGACATGGTTGCAACTTTCGTTATTTAAAGTTGTATTATTGGTTCGTGTTATAGATTCTTAAGCTATAACTGATTAGACAGTCAGGCTCTTAGTGGTATTGCAGTCTTGTTAGGTTAACCAACTTCTAATATTAAGTTTAATTTTAAACGTAATTAGCAATTAGCTAAATTTATACTTCTATAAAAACCGTGTTTCCATCCAACACTATCATGAATTATATTTCTCTTTGCCAATCGTCCTATTATCAGTGCAGAATGCGTATTAATTGATAATGCGAACTGATTAATAAAATCAATTTGATTCGATGCTGCGTTAATTCCTTTTAACAATTGAGGTTCATATTTTTCAGGGAATGTATACTTCATTGCAAAACTATCAGCTTCTGCTTCTTTCCGTTTTCCAATTTCGGTGTATTCTAATCCTTCAATAAAGACATCCTTTTTACCGTGCTTTATTATGTGTCCAGCTTCATGAAAGAATGTGAACCAGAAAATATCGTTTCTTTTATACTGGTTGGATAGCTGAATTATTGGTGAACCGTTAATCCATCTTGTTGCTCCATGTAGTTTTGTCTTTGGTAAACATGGTGTATGTATCACTTTTACTCCTGCCTCTATACAAAGGTTTTGAAGTGTTCCGAAAAATGAATCTGGCTGTTGTGCCATAATTGTTTTGATCTCATCAAGATTTGTCTTAAATCGATTGAGATCAAAAGCGACGTTCGGTAATTGTCGTGCTTGAATTTCACCTTGTCTTAGCCAAACATTTATAGAATAAGGGCTCTTATTAACATTTTGAGTCATCCTACAATGCATTAGTTCTCCATCAAGATTATAGTTTTTATAATATGCATTCTTGTTTGAAACTGAGAAAAAAGCTAATAATGAGTTGTATTTTTCTAAACTATCATTTGATTCGTAGTTAATCCAATTCAGCTCCTTCATTTTTTTTAAAGGAAAATTATCTAACCAAGCTTTTGTATCAATTAAACTTTCTGCTTCTTTTATTTCTGCCAGTTCTAATCGATAGTTTTGCTCTCTTTCCAACCAAAATTCGGAAGAAATATTCAATACTCTTTCTAATTGAATTGCTGTTTCAGGTAATATTGCAGTTTTACCTTGAATTATTTCATTGATAGTCTTAATAGGCCTTCCCATACGACTAGCTAATTCTTTTTGGGATAATCCAATAGATTCAATTGTTTCCAATAAGGTATCGCCAGGCGGAGATAAAAGAAATTTTGCAGCTTCTATATCTTCCGATGTTTTGTAAATCATAGTTGTCCGTTTTAGTGATAATCTTCGCCAATGCTTTCAATTAAGATTTCGAATACTTGACTCCAATCTAATCCTCCATCATCTTTTGTTGGATGTGGATCATGGTTCGGAATAAAAATAATGCGATGATTAGCAGAGATATCGATAGCAAGTTTTCCCTTTCTATTTCCTTTTAGTTCATGACAATTGGCTTTTGGCATGAATTGAAAGTCTGCTAGGGATTTTGCTGCTTTGACTTCCTCTAACCTTTGTTTAACCAACTTTGCACGCGTACCATAGTTTTTGATAATGGATTTTGCATCAACGACACTTTTCTCTAGCTTGTTGTTTTTATATCTGATTTTCATGCAAAGATAATATTTTAATTTGATTTATGATTAACCTCTGAGGTTAATCATAAATGGGCCTTGCTATTGTGGTTAGAATCAAATTTACCAATAATATTTGGATTGCTTAGTCATTCGTGTTGAATGTTAGTAAGTTATGGATTATTAACACCCAATGTTGTATGCAGACTGGTTGCAGCTTTCGGCTGTTAGGGGGACTTAATGAATCTTGAAATTTATAAAGAAGCTTGAAATCATTGATTTCAGGCTTTTTATCTAAACAAAAAATAGAATAAATTCTTACAAACCATTTTGAAAAGCATTTGAATGGTGTCATTAAAGAGACCTATCCTGATTAAAATATTACCTCATGGTTGCCTTTCTCTGAGTCCTCAGGGTTAGGGCACTTCGAAAAACTGATTGGATACAATTCGTTTTTTTGTGCTTGTAATTTCTTCAATTAGCTGATTTATAGTTGCTGTTTTGAATTTGTCACAGATGTTGTATTGTATTTTGTACAAAGGAACAGCAAACTTTATTATATGTGTATTTAATACTTGTATTGATGTGGTCACTGATTTCATGCCTTTGAAAGTTTAAATGTATTTCACATCGAAGAAGCCTAGACATTTCAATCCTTAAAAATTAAATTCGATGAAAAGAAGCTCCGTTGATGAGCAAATTTCAAGTATTTAAAAACCAATCCGACAATACCTGTCATTCGTCACCAGATTTAAACTTTTCATCAAAATATTTTGTGTTTTTAAAATAAAAATTGCTTTTTTTGGAGAAAAAGACAAAAAGGTCTTAAAAACATAAAAAGGAAAGGGAGATTCACAATGAAAAAGATATATAATTTAATAATGCTATTTACAATCCTATTTTCATCATCTGGATATTCGGAAGATGTTTTGCCCGTAAAATATAAAATTGACAAACAAGCAATGTCTACACCTATGACTAATCTGGAAGAAATATTCTTCAATAGTTCATATTATTCTCGACCAATTAATGTGACTTTTGATGGAGAACAATTGCACATGTATTATGATAATAATGTTACTTTCATTAAAAAACAAGTAATAGAAGTTGAGAGTAATGCAGATTTTGATGAAGATGAAAAAATTATCAATAGACGCTTTTATACTTTTAATGACAATAAAAGTGATACGTTGATGTTTTTGATTGACTCTGAAATAAATTATGTTCAGGTAGTACTTCCTGCTAAAAATTCAAAAGGAGAGAAAATAGGTTATACTTCTTATAAAAAGTACATGAATATTGAAGAATTAGCTATGAATTAAACAAGATCAATTTATAAAAATATAGAAACACGTTACTAATTTAGTTAGCGTGTTTTTTATTAACTATTAAATGGTTAAAAACCTGCAATTTGCTTTTATCGATTTTCAATTCATTGCAGCAACTTTCGTTTCTATAAATTCTTTTGTTTTGACACCGAAGTTTTCAAAATGATTAATAGAAAAGCTTTTTTCTTCTGTCGTTCAAGCTAACTAACTAATTATAGTGTTGAATTTTATTCGAAATTTAAACCTATGTATTTTAATGCATAGTGGTTTAGTTTGCTTTTTTTCGCCAATGAAAATCATATTCTAGTCCAAAGTCAGGTATGGTTAACCATCGTTTTCGATCAGGTTCAAATGCCGGGCCTGTAATAAAACCAAGCCTAAAATTCACTTTTCCACCTTTTTTTGTTTTCCAACCAATACCGGGTGCAATACCAAATCCGAATGAGACATGTTCATTGTATATATAATAACTATCGAGCATGCCAAAATTGACATTGAGATTAAATTTCTTTTCAGGATTAGTAATCTTATAGGAATAAAACAGATTATAAGAAATAAGAGAAGGATCTAATATAAAACAACCAACACCACATTTTAAATCCCATCGATCATTCAGTTCACGATCAAATCCAATTTTTAAAGTAGGAGCAAATCCTCCAAGTTCCGCATGAAAATAAGTTTGTTTTGCGTGGGTTAAAACCGAATATAACAGTAATGCAAAAAGTAATATATAGGTTTTCATAGCAATACAGGTGTTTTTATGGATATAAAGTTCAGGAAATATTTTCAAAATATCCAGACATAACTAATAATTGATGAACCAGCTTTATTGTGATGATTAAATGCAGTAACTATTCAGGATCATGTTTCATGAATTTATTAAAGGACTAATGTTGGTTTGAGGGAAAGTTGTTGTCTGATATTGAGTAATCTAGTTGCAACTTTCAACTATTCGGAGAGCCATATAGGAAAGAGATCGGAGATGATTTTATTCTACTAATTTGTAAGTCATAAAAACCCAGTTGAATTAGATATAATTGAATTTTTTTGTGCGTGCAATTTTTCAAATTCATTTTCAGTGATTTCTAGATGAGACTGATATCGATTATATACTTGTCTGCCGAAAGTTTGTCGGCATTTACCTTTGTACTATACAAAATGGCTTATAGTGCATATTGTTAAACTATTTGGTATACTATCTAAATTTACCCATGAATGAAGAAACTGGTTTAATTACACTTATCTTTGAACGATAATTAATATTACTCCATGCCGGCAAAGGGAAATCCAGAAAAGGGATCAAGATATCATGTGCGAAACAGGAACCGAGAAAAATACAATTTAGAAGCATTGTTAACTTCAAATCCTGAATTGGCAAACCATTTAAAGCCAAATATAAAAGGAGAAGATTCAGTTGATCTTTCAAATCCAGATGCTGTTAAAGTGCTTAATCAAGCTATACTCAATCACTATTATGGGATAACAAATTGGAACTTTCCTAAAGAATATTTATCTCCGTCGGTACCATTAAGAGCAGATTACATTCACTTTATGGCCGATTTGCTTTGTGAGCATAACTTTGGAAAAATACCCACCGGGGATATAATAACCTGTTACGATATTGGTATTGGAGCCAGCTGCATATTGCCATTAATCGGAGTTGTAGATTATAATTGGAATTTTATTGGAGCAGATATTGATGAAAAAGTTATTGAGTCAGCTTCAAATATTGTTGAATCGAATACCGCACTTAAGGGAAAAATTACGTGTAAACTACAAGAAAATCCCAAAGATGCTTTTTATGGGATAATTGATAGGGATGAAAAAATTGATGTTTCGATATGTAGTTGTTTCTCCAGTGACGAGGGAACGAAGTTTATTAGCAACATACTTCGAGAGAGTAAAAAATTTGCACAAAATTTCTATTGGTTTTCTATTGTAGTATCAAATAAAATTATGGCGAAAAATATTTGCATTTCGTTAGCAAGGTTTAAACCCACTCAAATCAAAACAATTCCTATTGGTTCAGGAACTAAAGCCAATCAAATTGTTGCATGGACTTTCTTGTCTAAAGTAGACCAAACAACGTGGAAAATAAGTAGATGGAATAAAAAATAAGCATAAAAATGGAACTAGATTTTTTAGATAATATTAATGAATACGGTGATAATGTTGTACGCTTGTATAACTTCAACAAAGAGGAGGCCATTAAATTCAGAGACTTAATTCAAACGTCCATTATTCAAAATAAAACAAAACTAGACCTATCAACCTTCGATTTTATTGAAAGACGAAATTGTAATCTTATTC
>JAQIBQ010000562.1 GCA_027859005.1 Prolixibacteraceae bacterium
TTGTGCTTTGGTGATTATCATTTCCGACTATTTTTTTAATATTCTCATCTGAAATTCCAATCCCATTATCAATAATGGAAATGTGTGCAAAATTATCTAATGTCCCAATGTTGATATGGATATTCCCATTTGGATGAGTAAATTTAATGGCATTGCTTACTAAATTACGAAGTATAGTATCAATAATCTGGGGGTCGGAATAAACCTCAATTTCACCTTCAGAATATCTGGTAGAAAGATTTATATCTTTTGCTTTAGCTGCTGGTTTTAATACCGAATAGTTTTTTTTAATTATTTTTTTAATGTTTAATATTTGAGGGGTAAATTTTAACAAACCACCTTCTGATTTTGACCATTTTAAAAGGTTTTCTAGTAAATCATAAAGCTTTCTTGATGAATCAAAAATCATTGTAGCTGTTTCTGATTTCCTTTTTTCAGGCCAGCTTCTATTATTGACAAGTAGTTCTGAGAAACCCAGAATAGCATTAAAAGGATTCATTATATCGTGAGCAATAATTGAAACAAACTTATCTTTAGTCGCATTGATCTCCTTTAGTTCAATGTTTGCTTCTTGTAATTGTTGTGTTCTATCATTTACAATGCTTTCAAGGTTTTTCTTTTGCCTTTTTAAGCTTTCAAAACGTATTAAAAGGAATAGAGTAGTAATGCCCACAAGAATTAAACTTGATGCTATTTTGAACCACCATGTTTTCCACCATGGGGGAGTTATTGTTATCGTTATAGAGCTTCCTTTGTTGTTCCAAACCCCTTTCATTATTAGACGCTAATACTTTGAATGTGTAGCTTCCAGGATCGAGATTTGTATAGGTTGCAACTCTATTATTTGCATCTACATGCCTAAATTCGTTATCAAACCCCTCCATTTTATAGGCGTATTGGTTTTTTTCAGGACTTGTATAATTTAGTGCTGCAAAGCCGAATGATATGAAATTTTGACTATGATCTAAACGGATATTATCAAGCTCAGAAATAGACACAGGGAGTAAAATGTGATTGTTTATTTCTTCACCTATTTCAATCGTTTGGTTGAAAAGTTTGAAATCAGTGAGCACAACATTGGGGATTTCAGTATTGGATTTAATATTTTCAGGATAAAAAGCATTGAATCCATTAACTCCGCCAAAATAGAGCATTCCATCAGACGATTTTAAGCATGAAGTTTTATAGAATTCATTTGATTGAATTCCATCAGAAAGTCCATAATTTATAAAAACTTCTGATTTGGGATCAAATTTTGAAAGGCCCTTGTTCGAACTGATCCATAAGAAATGGTTTTCATCCTCTAAAATACCAGTTATAATATTATGAGGTAATCCATCTTTGGTTGTATAGGTTTTAAATTTCCCCGTTTGTGTGTTGTATTTATTTATTCCACCACCTTTTGTTGCGATCCAGATATTGCCTTCATGATCTTCAATAATGTGACTCGTTCTGTTAAAACTAATACTGTTCTGATTGGGATAATTTTGAAAGTGCTTGAAAATAAGTTTTGGTTTATCTTCATTGAAGTCTACAGTTTTTAAATCGACAACATCTAGTCCGGTTTCAGTTGAAATCCATAAATTATCATTACTGTCAATGAAAAGAAAGGTTAATGCATTTGATATAATATGGCTTGGTACTAAGTTTACAATGAATAATTCTTTGTAACGAATAAATGAATCAGAACCATATTTTAAAAGATTTAAACCCCCATCAATTGTGGCTATCCAAAGGTTTTTATTTTTATCTTGAACAAAGCCCCAAGGGCTGTTGCTACTAATTGATTTTTCATTATTAGGGTCATATTTATAATGTTTAAATATTTTTGTTTTAGGGTTATAATAATTTAAGCCTCCTTGGTAAGTACCAATCCAAATGTTTTTATCAATATCTTCGAAAACTCTAAGTGTTGTATTAGAGCTAATGCTATTGGGGTTATTGGGGTTGTTTAGTAAGTGTGAAAATTCAAGGCTTTTTGGATCAAGAATGTTAATACCACCGCCATCGGTACTAATCCAAATGTTTCCATTATAATCTTCACAAAATGAGGTTATAATATTATGGTTCAACCCACTTTTTGTATTCTCGCTTTTTTGAATTAAACCAAAACTTGATTTTGTTTTTTCTAGCTTGTTAATACCTGTAAGGT
>JAQIBQ010000035.1 GCA_027859005.1 Prolixibacteraceae bacterium
AGATTGGAGTTAATTTATTTTCGAAAACTAACGCTAATTTTTTGTTTAAAGTTTCGCTTGTTTCTCCATAATATTCACGACGTTCGCTGTGTCCTAAGATTACGTATTCAGCACCTGTAGATTTTACCATTGTAGCTGATACTTCACCAGTGAAAGCACCTTTTGCTTCGGCAGCACAGTTTTGTGATGAAACACCAATACGATCAGTATCTACTGTTTCAACAACTTTTGTAATGTGTGTAAAAGGAGTACCCAATACAACAACCACATCTTTAGCGCCTTTTTCAGCAACTATATCATTTACTGCTTTTGCTAACTCAATACCTTCTTGAAGGTTTGTGTTACATTTCCAGTTACCGGCAACAACTTTTTTCCTCATTTTTATTGTGTTTTATTATGATTTTCAATAATACTTTGAAGTGACGCAAATTTATTAAAATTGAAGGAAATAGAAAGGATTGTTTCTTTTTTTGAATCCAGGTTAACAATGATGTAATAACTAGCATTTAATCAAAGTAACTAATTACGTTATTTTTTAGTTTTGTATGGAAAAAAATGAACATTCGGCTAAAGCCCATATTTAATACGGTATAAATAGCTCCGACATTAATGTCGGGGTAATTAATATCTCTTACACCAAATAACTTTAGTCCAACATGGTTAAGTAATTGAATTGGAGTACAGCGTAAGTCGGCGTAGCCAAAATGTATAATTGACAATTAAAAACTTCATGGCTTGCTGTTAAGTTGCTAGTTATTTAGTATCCAGTCATATTTGCCAAATGAATGAATTTTAATTTGAACTTGTGTATTTTTAATCGATCACTATTTTGTTCAACGTTGTAATACGTTCAATTTCGTTAACAAGAAGGGGAAAAGCAGGTTCTGTCATTCCATGGCCATAACCATCTATCTCCATTATACGAGTATCCTTGTGTCCAGCAACGCGCATCATGCGCATCATGTAAGCATTTTCTTCATAGCGTCCCAGTAGTTCTAATTCTCTATCGCCTGTTATCAGTAATAGAGGAGGAGCATCTGCTCGTACATGGAAAAGTGGTGCTAAATTGTCAATAATTGGTTGTTTTCCATCAATGCCAAGTTCTTCACGAACGGTCATGTGAGTAATGGTATGTCCACTAAAAGGAATGAGGCCTGCAATGCGATTGGCATCGATGTTGTATTTTGAGAGCCATTTTTTATCTAAGCCTATCATACTTGCAAGGTATCCTCCTGCCGAATGACCAGATAAGAAAATTAAACTAGAATCGCCGCCATATTCCTCAATGCTCATGAAAGTCCATGCAACGGCTGAGGCTGCATCTTCGATATAACTTGGTGCCTTAACTTTTGGATAAAAACGATAATTAACTGCAACAACTGCAATCCCTTTTTCTTTTAAAGCATTTGGAATTTCTTTTTCTCCAGCTTTCAATCCTCCACCATGAAACCAAATAACTGTAGGAAAACCATGAATCGAATCAGGTATGTATAAATCCAATTTACACCTTTCATTAATGTAGTTATCTGATTCGCATATTGTTTTTGAATAGTAGGGGATGTTTTCTAAAGTTGTATACGTTGAGACTTGGGCAAAAGCTCCTCCAATAAGAAATAAAAAAAGTAGTGAGAGTTTAACTCTTTTCATATGGTATAATTTGAATGATTTATTTTTGAATCTATTTTCCTTTACGGCCTCTTTTTATCGAATAAATTGAGTCTAAACCTCGATTTACAAATTTGACATCTTCTATTGAATAAAACGCATTAGGATTATAAGTACTAATTAATTCAATCACCTTTGGAACATCTGCGCGGTTTACAATACTGTACATAATACTAACACTTCCATTAGCTCCAGCTGCTTCGTGATGCGTTATTCCGTATCCGGCTGATTTTAGTTTCGCAATTAAATCGGCAGCCGCTTTTGCAGTAATAATTTGAATCTTTACAACACCCATTGCTACTTTTTCTTCAATAAAAAGACCGATGTAATTTCCTGTAGCAAATCCACCTGCATAGGCTACTATATTCACCCAATTATCAAGATTTTCCATGATTTTACCAATTGCTACAATCCAAATTATAACTTCAATAAAACCAAGTAATGGAGCGATGTATTTTCTCCCTTTGGATACCATTACAATGCGAAATGTTCCAATTGTAACATCTACAATTCGAGCAAGAAAAATAAGTATTGGTAGAATAATAAGGTCAAAGGTTTCGGTAGTAATCATGGCATGTTTTCTGGTTATATTCATTCAAATATAACGAAACACTTTCAATTATCGAGTTGAAATTTGAATAGTTGTTATGATCGGATTAACTATTATTTTGTGTAATCCAGATTATCTAAATCTGGAGAACTAAAGGGAATTGCCATAAAATTTACAATGCTTTTAGTCTTTGCTATCTTGAAAACTAAAAAACTAATGTAAAAACCAATAAGAAGAATAATTACAGATAAAATTTTGACAAATAAATGTTCTGAAGATACGAATGAAAAGAATGCTATAATTATAAAACCAAATAAAGGTGCTATACTCAATAGCAATATAACTATAAGTTGAATTATTTTTTTCATGTTGTAATTATTTGATTGTTTACAAGATACGCTTTTCTTGTAAACTAGTTCAGTTAAAGATTAGATTTA
>JAQIBQ010000085.1 GCA_027859005.1 Prolixibacteraceae bacterium
TGATTGCTTCTTCTCAGGAATCCAGGTGCTTTCTTCATCGATCATTTCACCCTCGTCTTCTTTTCCTAAAGCAGCGATTGAACTTACATGACATATTTTCTTAACGCCCTTCAGTAAACAAGCATTTACAATATTTGCTGTTCCTTGGATGTTTATTTCGTGCATCATTTGCTGATCGGCTGAATGAAACGATACCATTGCTGCAGCATGAACAACAAAATCAACACCATCAACGGCATTGCAAATACTTGAATAGTCTAATACATCTGCCTCAACCCATTCAACCAAACCTGAAAGTTCATCAACATTTGCACAGTAAAAACTAATGTTCTTCTTAAACTGATTGATTCGATTTTTATTCCGGTAAATTGCCTTTACCCGTTGGCCATTTTTTAATAAATCGAAAACTAATCGAGCCCCCAACATTCCGGTTGCGCCCGTTACTAAAAATATTTTTTGCTGTTCCATGTTAACTTTTCCAAGGAGTTTCTGCTTTGGTTCCAAACTCTTTTGCTTGGAGTTTATTAATTTTCATTTTATAAATCCCAACATTTTTAACTGCCGGTGCATTAAATTTAAATTCACGGTCGCTGTATTGGCCCATTAGCCGGTGTAATATTTTTTCTTTTTCGTTGAATTCTTCAACAAATTCAATCTCTCCTTCTGCAATAACCGATTTTGATTTTACACGCCAACTACATCCAACATGCTCATCTTGATAGGTCAATTCATCACCCAAAACAAAAGTAATACAGGCCTTGGTGTTTTCTTTCATAATCTCCCACTTACGCCCAAACGGACCTGAGTGTAAATAAATCACTCCTTTTTCAAAAGCGAAATTCATGGGAACCACATAGGGCTGCATGTTTAAATCGCTTAATCCTAAAAAGCAGGTTCTACATGCTTTGATTACTTTTTCAATTTCGGCTTGGTCTTCAATAAAAACTGTTCGCATATATTATGATGTTATGGCTCGTTTGCCCAATTTCCCAGATAATTCTTTCTCTACCTTCTTCAGATTAGTAATGACCATTTGGTATTCCATCACTTTATCGAAATCAGTTGAATCTTTTAACAAACCAATTTTATTCATTAATTCAGTGATCATCAACTTTACATGGCGCATTTTGTATTCTTCAATTAACTTGGGAACTATTACAAAAAGAATTTCATCTTCGTCTTCAACAAATGCTCCTTTTTTTCGCCATATATTGCTTTCGATATGTTTATCAACCATCAATCCACTTACGATGCTACTAATGTCACTGTCGTGATGCTGTATAAAGAATCGTTCAGGATTAAAATTATCTTGAAACTGATGCAGTTTAAATTCTTCAAAAACTTTTTGAATAATTGGATCTACTGAACTCAAATTATCGGCATCCAATTCAGCTAAAACATATTCACCCACTTTTACCATTCTTTCTTCTTCCGAATCGTCGTCAACAACTTTAAATAAATCGTTGTTAAAATATCGAAGCAAAATTCGGAGTAAAGCATTTTCTTCAATTTCACAAGGATTCTTAACAAGTTCCTTTTGAACTGGAGCTTGACGTTGAGCAGCCGCAGCCCGATTCGCTTCACGTTTCTCCTTAACAATCTGCTCTTCGGTGAGTTTAAATTTTATTTTCCGAACCTCGGTGTATAAAATATCTTCTGCAACCTCAAGCATATGGCTACATTCCTTTATGTATACCGAACGAATGATATTATCGGGAATAACTGCAATAGATTTAACTACATCGGTGATTAAACGTGCCTTTGCTACTGGATCATTTGTAGTGCTGTTTAACAACAACTTTGTTTTAAATTGAATGAAATCAGTTTCATTCTGAGCAATGTATTCCAGCAACTCACTTGAACTCATTGAACGTGCAAATGAATCAGGATCTTCGCCATCGGGCAAAGGAACTACTTTCACATTAACCCCTTCTTCCAATACCATATCAATCCCACGCAAAGAAGCCTTAATACCTGCTTGGTCACCATCGTAAATAATGGTAATGTTTGAAGTAAAACGCTTGATTAAACGAATTTGATCGGTAGTTAAAGATGTACCTGAAGAGGCTACTACATTCTCAATTCCCGACTGATGCATTGAAAGCACATCGGTATATCCTTCAACTAAAAAACATTTATCATTTTTTGAGATTGAATTCTTTGCAAAATAAATTCCATAAAGAACCTTGCTCTTATGATATATTTCGGACTCAGGCGAATTAAGGTATTTAGCGGCTTTCGGATCGGTTTTAAGAATACGACCACCAAATGCAGACACTCTTCCAGCAAGGCTATGAAAAGGGAAAATGACTCGACCTGAGAACCTATCTCGTATCCAATCGTCTCGTTTAATGGTAAGCCCAGTTTCTTCAAGGAATTCCATTTGGTAACCTTGTTTTTGAGCTGCCTGTGTAAATTTATCTTTTGAATCGGGACAATAGCCCAATTGAAATTTCTGAATAATATCTTCACGAAAACCACGCTCCCTAAAATAACTAAGTCCAATGGTTCGGCCTTCGTTCTCGTTCATTAAGTAATTTGAAAAATACTCTTGCGCAAATCCCGAAACAATCATTAAGCTTTCACGTCGATTTCGTTGCTCAACATCTTCGGGCGATTCTTCTTTTTCTATAATTTCAACATTAAATTTCTTTGCCAAATAGCGTAAAGAATCGACATACGTAAGGTGCTCGTGCTCCATAATGAAATTTACTGAGCCTCCACCTTTTCCACATCCAAAGCATTTGTATATTTGTTTGGCCGGCGAAACAGTAAACGAAGGCGTTTTTTCATTATGAAAGGGACAGTTACCTAAATAATTTACTCCACGTCGCTTTAACGATACAAATTCTTGTACCACCTCAACAATGTCTGCGCTGTCCATTATTCGATCTACTGTACTTGCGTCAATCATAAAAGCAAAGGTAACACTTTGAATTTTTAGAAATGAGAAGAGATGATGAATGTTGAAAAATAAAGAGAACGGAAAAAAATTTAGATACGAATAAAAATTGAATTCCTCTATTATCATTATCGAGTAGGTATTAGGAGTACGATATCTAGTAATCTTCGGTTCCCAGAGATAAATTCCATTCACTGAAGAAGGAGTCGTTCTCAAAAATAATTCCGCCAATATTATAGAATTCAAGTCTACTAACTCAAACTCCTCTTTGGCTTCGTGATTCACATCTCAATACATAATAAAAGTCCCAATCACTTGTAAAATGAGTAGACGAACCAAAACATTTCAATATTAAGGGGTATAATGAAATATTGACAAAAGTGAAAATGCGAAAATAGTACGAACAATTCAACTTCTATTTTTCTAATTGCTTCATTTTGTTATGGAAATATTCTTCAATCTAGTTAACCACAAAAAATGATTAATTCAAAGAAAATAGAATCC
>JAQIBQ010000087.1 GCA_027859005.1 Prolixibacteraceae bacterium
GCTTCAAGTAAAAGCTCTTCCATTTCAACCTGAACAGCCTCTGCCTGAGTTCTGGCTTCGGTAGCAAAATTTTCGCCATCGCTGGCATAGATAATTGCACGTGACGAATTCACTAACAAACCACACTGATCGTTCATGCCATATTTGGCAACTTCTCGTAAACTTCCGCCCTGAGCACCTACACCTGGAACCAATAAAAAGTGATTCGGAATAATCTCTCTTATTTCCTCCAATTTTTCAGCCTTAGTTGCACCAACAACGTACATCATATTATCAGTTGTACCCCACGTTTGTGACGTTTTTAGCACCGATTCAAATAACTTATCGCCAGTTTCTTTATCCTCAATAAATTGAAAATCAAAAGCTCCCTTATTCGAAGTGAGAGCCAATAAAACAACCCATCTACCAAGATAAGTCATAAATGGTTTTACTGAGTCTTCACCCATATAGGGCGCAACTGTAACTGCATCAAAATCGTAATGATCGAAAAATGCACGAGCATACATATTCGAAGTATTCCCAATATCTCCACGTTTGGCATCGGCAATAATAAATACCTCAGGGCATTTCTCACGAATGTATTTTACTGTTTTGTCTAAACTAATCAACCCTTCAGCTCCAAGCGATTCATAAAACGCCAAATTTGGTTTATAAGAGATCGCTAAATCGTGAGTGTGGTCTATTATTTCTTTATTAAAGGCAAATACCGGATCCGAAGTATCCAACAAATGCTTAGGCAACTTCTGAATGTCGGTGTCTAAACCAATACATAGGAAACTACGCTTCTTCTTAACTTGTTCGAATAATTGTGCTGCGTTCATGCTATTTTCTGTTCTTGATTACAGCTACAAAAGTAATAAAATGGATAAATCTTACTTGAGAATTCAGAATCAATTCTATTTTCATATATGTTTAATTGCAATTCGTTAAATTCAAGCAATAATTCTCATATGTATGTTTGAAATTAAACGTCTTTTCCTTTTTCTACTTATTGCATTGTCAACACTTTGTATCAAAGCACAAAATACCTATCCGGTAATCGACAGTTTAATTCATTTAATTACCGTTGATAGCTATAAAAGCCATTTTGATTCACTAAGAGCTGACACTTTTTGCAACCGAAAAGTACAAGCTTCATTAGAACAAAGCTCCGATCATGATGCTTGCAGAGATTATATTTATCACACTTTTAAGAAATACTTAGGTGAAGAAAATACTTTTATTCATTCATTCAAATCAGGTGATCATTGTGGCTTAGCGAATGTACTTGGGTTCAAAAAAGGAACGAAACAAGCTGAACGAATTTGGATAATAAGTGCGCATTATGATACCAACAACAACCATGAAACAGATGAAAAATCCGAAAAAATTTCACCCGGAGCAAACGACAATGGAACAGGTTTAGCAGCCATTCTTGAAATTGCCAGAATTGTATCTAATCTTGAGACTGAAGCGTCAATATTATTTGCAGCTTGGGATTTTGAAGAAGAATACACAAATGGATATCCTACGGGTTCAAATAATTGGTATTTAGAGCACGTGAAACACAGAATGCCAACACAATGGGACTCAATTGGCAAAGGTGGATATATCAATTACAAATCAATTTCAGGGAACATTAATTTCGACATGTTTGGAAATCCTCAAGTTTTTAGAAATAACAAACCCATACTCTGGACCTGCTACGCCAATAATAAACACATTGAGTTTGCCGATAACTATACCAAAACAATAAACAACTACACTTCTGATATTTTAGCAATTACATTTGGCAGACTTATTTTATCAGATCACTACACGTTTGCTGCTAAAAAAATAAAAGCAGTGGAAAATCTGGAATCGGGCTACAGAAACGACCCTTATTACCACACCTATTCCGACAATTTACAAAATAAAGATAATATCAATTTCAATTTTGCAACAAGCGTTACACAAGGTGGTTTTGCATTTCTACTAGAAAATATTCTTGCATTCAACATGCTTATAGAACAAGATATCTTACCAAAATTACCGATTTATGTTACAGAGAATCCAAATCAATACCATTTCGATACCGAAATCAAAAAAGGAATCCAGTTGATATATGATCAATACGGAAAACTACAGCAAAAAAGCTTAATTACTGCCAATACAGGATTTGCACCAAAAACCGATGGTTTATACCGTATCCTTCTTTACAATGGAAAAAAGGTGAGCCAAAGAACTATTTTATTGCATAAAAAAGAAGGGCTCTTTTGAAACCCTTCTTTATCTATTATTAAACACAAATTAATTTCCTAGTTCAGACAAAAATTTAACTCTTACCATTCGAATATCTTGAACCGAGTATTCATCTTCACCTAACTCCTTAATTGCTTCATCAAGATCTCCCGTTTCAGATTCATCTTTAAAATATTCAAAAATATCATCCTGAGTATCTTCATCTACAGCTTCGTTAATGTGATAATCGATGTTAATTTTAGTCCCCGAATTAACAATTGCCTCCAATTCAGAAAGCAAATCTTCAAACCCCAATCCAAGCGATTCTGCAATTATATCAAGCGACACTTTTCGGTCGATACTTTGAATTATATTGACTTTATTTTTTGACTTTTGAGCTACTGATTTTACTACAATATCCTGCGCACGTTCAATTTCATTTTCATTTACGTACTGTTTAATCAGTTCAACAAATTCTTTTCCATAGCGAATTGCTTTCCCTTGCCCAACACCTTGTATATGCTGTAATTCTTGAATAGTAATTGGATATTGGATAGACATATCGGACAAAGAAGGATCCTGAAAAACAACAAACGGTGGAAGTTCTTTTCTTTTTGCTACTTTTTTCCGTAAGTCTTTTAGCATTGCAAAAAGTTGCGGATCACCGGTTCCTCCACCTGATGGTGCTGAAGATGCCTCGGCCTCAGCTGCTGCATAATCGTGATTCTTCACCATCATAAACGACTCAGGTTTTTCCAAGAAATCTCTTCCTTTCTTTTTCAATTTTAAAAGGCCAGAATTCTCTATATCTTGATTTATAAACCCAGCAATCATAGCTTGACGATAGATTGCATGCCAATAATGAGAATCATGCTCACTTCCTTTTCCAAAAAGTTCTAAAGTATCGTGTCTAAACGATTTTATGGCCGCATTTCTATTCCCAATAAGAATATTGGTAATGTGCTCCATTTTATATTTCTGATTTACTGCAAGAATTGCATTTAATGCAAGAACGACTTCATTTTTAGCCTCAATTTTTTCTTTAGGATGCAAACAATTATCACAAGCGCCACAATTCTCTTGTTCATATTTTTCGCCAAAATAGTACAAGAGAATTTTCCGTCTACACACTGATGATTCGGCATAAGAAACCGTATCGAGCAATAACTGCGTACCAATTTCTTGTTCGGCAACAGGCTTGCCTTGCATAAACTTCTCAAGTTTCTGAATGTCTTTATAACTATAGAAAGTTAAACATTGCCCTTCACCTCCATCGCGGCCAGCACGTCCAGTTTCTTGATAATACCCTTCTAAACTTTTGGGTATATCGTAATGAATAACATAACGTACGTCAGGTTTGTCAATTCCCATTCCAAAAGCTATGGTTGCGACAATCACATCAACGTCTTCCCTCAAAAACATATCTTGATGTTTCGATCGTGTGGCAGCATCCATCCCAGCATGATAGGGTAATGCTTTTATTCCATTAACCTGTAAATTTTCAGCTAAAAGTTCTACTTTCTTTCTACTTAAACAGTATATAATTCCGGACTTTCCTTGTTGACTGCTTATATATTTTATGATCTCAGCAGTGGCTTTTACCTTAGGCCGAATTTCATAATAAAGGTTCGAACGATTAAAAGATGACTTAAAAACCTCAGCATCCAACATTCCTAAATTTTTCTGAATATCGTGCTGTACTTTCGCTGTGGCTGTGGCGGTTAGGGCCATAACAGGAGCCTTACCAATATCGGCTGCAATTGGCTTTATTCTTCGATATTCAGGTCTATAATCGTGCCCCCATTCTGAGATACAATGAGCCTCATCTACAGCATAAAAAGATATTTTAATTTTCTTCAGAAAATCAATGTTATCTTGTTTGGTTAGTGACTCTGGAGCGACATATAATAATTTAGTCTTTCCTTCAAGTACGGCTGATTTCACTTGCTGAATGGCTGCTTTCGATAGCGACGAATTTAAAAAATGTGCAAGACCATCATCCGTTCCAAAGCTCCGAATTGAATCGACTTGATTTTTCATTAAAGCAATTAAAGGCGAAATGATGATTGCAGTACCGTCAAGCAGCAATGCTGGCAACTGATAGCAAAGTGACTTCCCTCCACCAGTAGGCATCAAAACGAATGTATCGTTTCCATCCATTAAGCTTTGAATCACCCTCTCTTGATCTCCCTTAAAACTACTAAATCCAAAATATTTTTGAAGTTGTCCTGTTAAAAACTGAGCATTTCCCATTATCAGAATATTAAACTTTTCGTTCAGAAAAATTTAATAACGAAATACTAATATAGCAATTAAAAATTTCTACTGAAATGCTTTCTGTCAAATAAAATCAAGAAATTAAGATTTAATTAGGAATGCAAATTCACAAATCAGTCTATTTATTACAAGCAATAATCGTTAATGGTTGTATTAAGACGGTTTCAATTAAGTATGTATATTTGTCGATTGTTGAAAACAATTATGGCAAAGAAAAAGAATAATAGCGGGAACACGAATGAAATGTCTTTCCTCGGGCATTTGGAAGAATTGCGGTGGCACATTGTTAGAGCAGCACTAGGTGCACTTGTATTTATGATACTTGCTTTTATTAACCGCGATTTTATTTTTAACGATGTAATTCTAAAACCTAAAAGCCCTGAATTCCCTACCAATTTATTATTTGCCAAACTGAGTGAGTGGCTCAGTACATTGTTAAACACCAATACCGATGCCCTTGCCATAAACAATGCCCCGCTAGACATTGTAAACATCGAAATGGCAGGCCAGTTTATTTCACACATTAAAGTATCTTTAATTGCTGGATTAATTGTTGCAAGCCCTTATATTTTCTGGGAAATATGGCGCTTCATTAAACCAGCTTTGCATAAAAATGAGAAAAAACACACAACAGGGGCAGTATTCTTCACTTCTGTTTTATTTATTATTGGAATTCTTTTTGGATATTACTTAATCACACCACTTTCTATTCATTTTTTAAGCTCCTATAACGTTAGTCAAGAAATTGCCAACACCATAAAGCTAAATTCATACATTGGCACTGTTACATCTGTAACTTTTGCTTCAGGAATAATATTTGAACTGCCTATAATCGTATTATTTTTAAGTAAGGCAGGCTTGCTCACTCCTGAATTTATGAAGAAATACAGAAAGCATTCCTACGTTGCTCTGTTAATTCTTAGTGCTATTATTACTCCACCCGATGTATTTAGCCAGATACTGGTTTGTTTCCCCTTAGTTATACTTTATGAAATAAGTGTATTTATTTCTCGTTCTGTAAATAGAAAAAGAAAAAAACTTGAAGACGAAGAAGACAAACCAAAGCAAAAAGAATCAAACAAACCAAACATCGACGATGATGTTCCCTTTGAACGCACCTTCCTAGATGGTAGTGAAGATTAATAATAAATAAAAACGATGAAGCTAAGAGCTGAAAATATTGTAAAAAAATACAAAAAACGAACCGTAGTAAAAGGCGTTTCAATTGAAGTTAATCAAGGCGAGATAGTTGGCTTATTAGGACCAAATGGCGCAGGCAAAACAACTTCCTTTTATATGATTGTAGGTTTAGTTCAACCCAATGATGGTAAAATCTATCTCGACAATGAAGACATTACAAAACTCCCCGTTTACAAACGCGCAAAAAAAGGCATCGGGTACTTGGCACAGGAAGCTTCCGTTTTTCGTCAATTAAGCGTTGAAGATAATATTCGTGCCGTTCTCGAAATGACCGATTTGTCAAACGACATTCAAAAAGAAAGGCTTGAAACGCTATTATCAGAATTTGGCTTAAACAAAGTAAGAAAAAGCAAAGGAATACAACTTTCGGGAGGGGAACGTCGCAGAACTGAAATTGCACGTGCCTTAGCCATTAATCCTAAATTCATTCTCCTTGATGAACCTTTTGCAGGTGTTGATCCGATTGCAGTGGAAGACATTCAGAATATTGTTTATCATTTAAAAGATAAGAATATTGGCATTTTAATTACCGACCACAACGTACAAGAAACATTAGCCATAACTGATCGATCCTATCTACTATTTGAAGGTTCCATATTAAAAGCAGGACGTGCTGAAGAATTAGCAGCCGACGAGATGGTTCGTAAAGTTTACTTAGGTCAGAACTTCGAATTGAGAAAAAAACGTGAAAAATTAGATCATATTGAAAAGTAATTTTGTAAAAAACTGCATTAAATTGTACAGTTTCAAAAATTAAATTATATTTGCGCGCCGAATGCGGGCGTGGCGGAATTGGTAGACGCGCTAGACTTAGGATCTAGTGTCTTATGACGTGGGGGTTCGAGTCCCTTCGCCCGCACTAAAAAAACCGAACCGCTTGGAACCTTTTTGGATCCGGGCGGTTTTGAGTTTATAGAGCAGTTTATATTGAATGCAATTTTTTGTTTCAAACTTATTAAGTTTCTAAGAATATGAATATTACCAAAGAAAACATTGATGAATTGAATGGCTTAATACGCGTTTCAATCGAAAAGGCCGATTATGAAGCTAAGGTAGACGAAGTACTAAAAGACTATCGAAAGAAAGCCAACATGCCAGGTTTTCGCCCAGGTAAAATTCCAACTGGTCTTGTAAAAAAGATGTACGGTAAAGCGGCCTTAGTTGATGAGGTACACAAAATTCTTACTCAAGAACTCTCAAAGTACTTAGTTGAAGAAAAACTTAATATTTTAGGTGAACCACTTCCTAGCGATGAAAAACAAAAAGATATCGATTGGGATACCGATACTGATTTTGAATTTATTTTCGACATTGGTTATGCTCCTGAAGCAAATGTTGCATTGGATAAAAGAAGCAAATACACTTCTTATAAAATAACCGTTTCTGACGATATGATTGACAAGCAAGTTGAATCATATACCAATCGTTTTGGCGAAAGCAAAGCAACCGAATCAGTTGAAGAAACAGGAACTGTTCGCGGAGACATTGCTCAACTCGATTCAGAAGGAAACATTCTTGAAGGTGGAGCAAGTGTAGAAATGGCTTTAATTTCAATTGATGTAATAAAAGACAAAGACATCAATAAAAGCTTTTTAGGTAAAAAAGTTGAAGACGAAGTAATTTTCGATATCAAAAAAGCATATCCAAACAATACTGAAATTGGTTATTTATTGAATATCGAAAAAGAAGCAGCTGAAGCAATCGAAGGCGATTTCAAAATTACTATTAAAGAAATCAACATATTTGTAGCTGCTGAAGTAAACG
>JAQIBQ010000578.1 GCA_027859005.1 Prolixibacteraceae bacterium
GTGTTTGATTTCATTGTTATGCCTTTAGAGGAAGATAAATTAAGAAACGCAATTGAAAAGGCAGTCTTTCATATTAATAAATATATTCATATAAAATTGTCCCAAAAATTTAAAAACAATGTAAAAATAAGGGTCAATACAACGAATGGATATAGGTTAGTAAATTTAGATAGCCTTTCGTATTGTATTGCGGATGGCTCATATACCAAAATCTGTTTTTCTAATGGTAAAACAGAGTTCTCAAGTTACTACTTAGGTAAAATAGAAAAGACTTTAATTGATTATCATTTTGTGAGGATAAGCCGTTCAGTAATTGTGAACCTCAAGAAAATTAAAAAAATTGATAGGCAAAAAGAAATTTGTGTGATTGAGTTAGATCATGATTTTCATGAATTTAAAATAACGAAAATGAATATCAGAAAATTAGAGGCTGAACATATTTTATAAATAGATTTTAATGGAAAGGGTAATTAAAGCATTAATTGTTGACGATGATTCAACAGCAAGAAATATATTGACAAAATTTCTTGATGTAGGTGAAGCTGTAAATATTGTGGCTAGTGTGAATAATGCTGCATCGGCACTTGTTGCAGTGGAGCAATTTCAGCCTGACGTAATATTTCTGGATATAAACATGCCTCAGGAAGATGGGCTTAAGTTTGCTAAACGAATTAGGAAAAAGAATATTGATGTTCAAATTGTTTTCACAACTGCTTATCGGAATTATGCCGCTTCGGCTTTTGATTTAAAACCAATCGATTTTTTAGTTAAACCATTTGGAATAAACGATGTGTTTGATGTACTTACTAAAATTGAAGACTTCTTCAATCAAAGAGAAATAGATAAAGGTAAACAACAAATTTGGGGTGCTGTTATTCCCGAAAAGCTTAAATTTAAAACAGTTAATGGGTATTCCTTTATTAACCCTAAAGACATATTGTATGTTAAGGTTTTTGGTGCCTTAACTGAGTTGGTATTTGTTAACGGTGAAAAGGAACGTATTAATTCTATTCTTACTGATTTAAATGAAGACTTAAAAAATTTTAATTTTTTAAGAATAAACAGATCGGTTATTATCAACTTGAATTATATAGAACGAATCGAAAAGAAAAATAAAACTTGCATCTTGAAATCAAATGATATTGAGTATGATTTCCCAATTACAAGAAGTATTTTCAAATATTTCGAAAACATGAAGTCTGTAAAGTTAGGCTAACTTATTACCCTCATTTATGAATACAAAAACACGAAATATACTGCTCGTTATAAGTGGAATTCTTTTCCTTTTCATAGCTTGGTATTTCCGATCTATAGTTACTTATATTATTATTTCAGCTATTTTGGGTGTAATTGGACGTCCGCTTGTCCGATGGCTTAAAAAGGTGAAAATTTGGAAAATTAAATTTGGTGCTTCTTTTAGTGCATTTATAACGCTAATTGCTTTGTGGACTTTCTTTTTTGGAATATTCAGGTTCATGATCCCCTTATTGGTGAGTGAATTCGATGAATTAGCAAAAGTTGATTTCAATGAGTATTTGTTGCAATTAGAAGAGCCTACAAATCGGATAAGCAACTTTTTTTACGGAAAATCGGTTTCTCTAACTGATGGTACCTTGTTGAATATGTTCGGTGAAAAGGTAATGTCGTTCTTTAAAGTTTCACAAATAACCGATTTATTTGGTACAATTGCAGGAACACTAGGCAGCTTAATGATTGGTTTGTTTTCGGTTTCATTTATAACTTTTTTCTTTTTACGTGAAGAAAATATGTTTAAGGATGGATTGTTAATGCTTTCTCCAATAGAATACGAAAATCGTGTTGCAAAAAGTTTTGACCGAATTGCCTATTTACTTCGTCGTTACTTTATTGGTTTAATTTTAGAAATCATAATGGTAATTGCACTCGATACAATTGGACTTACAATTGTTGGCTTAGACTTTTCTGATGCAGTTGTAATTGGAATGTTTTGTGGTTTGTTTAATGTTATTCCTTATTTAGGCCCTTGGTTAGGTGCTGCTGCTGGAGTGTTAATTGGTTTAGCCCTTAACATTAATGCCGACTTTATGCTTCAAACACTTCCGTTAATTGGATTTATGGTTCTGGTATTTGGATCGGTTCAAATAATCGATAATGTATTATTTCAGCCTCTTATTTATTCAAGTAGTGTGAAAGCACACCCTATGGAAATATTTCTTGTGATTATGGCTGCTGGTAGTATTGCTGGAGTTGTGGGAATGATTTTAGCGATACCTGTTTATACAATATTACGTGTCTTTGGAGCTGAATTTCTTTCAGAAGTGAAGCTCATCCGGAAACTTACCGAAAACATGAATAAGCAGACGATTAAGAAAAAGAAATAACGCATTCGAAGAATAGTAATTGAAGAAGACTGTGCCTAGTATGGTCTTTTTTATTGAAACAGATTTAATTGTGATTGATTATGAC
>JAQIBQ010000282.1 GCA_027859005.1 Prolixibacteraceae bacterium
AGAACTAATCGCTCTCAAATGAAAGAGAACATATTCAATAATTTAATTAGCAGAATGGTGAAGGCTGACAAAATATATCAAACAGAAATAATATGCAGTTAACTACTGAACTCTATAGATATTATTGCTTGGATTCGCTATTATTGTAAGGCTTTAAAAAACATTTATATTTATTCAATGGAAGAAGAAATTGATTTACTAAACGAACAATTCAGCATAGAAGGAGAGCTTTGTTTTTCTGAAAAGAAAGATGGCCTAATATTCATTGATGTGATGAACAAATATGCCGAAGCAACTATTTCGTTATACGGTGGCCACATTATCCAATATAAACCATACGATAGTTTTGATGTCTTGTGGATGAGTCCCGACAGTAATTTTGAAGTAGGAAAAGCCATTCGTGGTGGTATTCCGATTTGTTTTCCTTGGTTTGGACCACATGCTAGTGACTCATTGATGCCTGCACACGGCTTTGCTCGTCTTTTAAATTGGGAAGTAACTAAAACCGAAACTACAGTTAAGGGAGAAACGTTGATAACTCTTGAACTCAATTCATCAGAAGAAACAAAAAAATATTGGCCTTACGATTTTAAAATGGAGCTTGATCTCTGCATTGGTTCTTCATTTAAAGTTGAATTACGAATTACCAATACAGGAGAAAAAGAATTTAGCTATACTTCAGCCATTCATACCTATTTTAATGTTTCTGAAATATCGAATGTGCAAATTGAAGGACTAAAAGGGGCCACTTATTACAGTGGTTTTGGAAATGAACTGCTTACACAAGAAAGCAATCTCATCGAAATATCTAAAGAAGAAAACCGACGTTACGTGAATACTGAATCGGATATTATTTTACACGATTCAGCTTTTAACCGTAAGATTAAAACTTCAAAAAAAGGCAGTAAAGTTAGCGTAGTATGGAACCCTTGGTCGGAAACTGCAAAAGCTTTTAAAGACATGCCTGATGATGGCTATCAAACTTTTGTATGTATTGAACCGGCTAACAGCTACGACGATTTTATTCAACTTGCTCCAGGTGAAAACCACAGCACAGTTGGAGTAATTGGACTTGTAAAATAAAAATTTATTCGCAGGCAGGAAACTCTTCAATCTCCTCACTGTTTTCATGAAACAAGGTGAAGGTTTCACTGTCCCAGTTCACTGCATTGCCATCAGTATCATACAGATGGCAAAACAAGCAAGACCAAACGCCACAATAAATATTATAATAATATTCATCTTGAAATTGATAAACAGTAACAGTTGAGATATTACACATATCCTCTTCTATAATTTCTTTAACTTTATCCGAAAGCCAATTGGGTTTTGGGGCAAAATCATCATCAGAACATGAAGCCAGGATGAAAAATAAACCTATCAATATTTTTACTATGAAAGTTTTCATGAAATACAGATGAAATAAACTCGAATAAGTTGCGTATCAAAATATTTTAAGGAACAGTTCTGCAAAAAGAGAACCGTTCCTTAAACATTATTCGATTATTATTGCCTCTCTTTCTTCATGCATTATTTCGTGATAATTTAAGAAAGATGATTTACCTCCAAACAAATCAAAAACATAATCTCTATTTATCTTAGTTTGAGATTTTACAGTTAGCGCATGGAAAGAGCTGTATTTATACGTTTTGAAATCCGTTACAATTCCATGTTTTTCTGAATTGTAATGCGTATAAAAAATTGCATATTTCAAATACCCATCATTTGTTATTTCAAGTCGTTTATATTTCGGATCAAAAAGAATCCCGACCCTCTCTTCTTGCTTATTTATGGCCATTGAATAGGTAATAAAAAGTCTTTTCAACTGCTTAACAACTAATTTTCCACTAACATTATCATCTTTCAGATTGAGTTCAGAGAACCGTTCTCTATTTAAAGAACGGTTCTTTAAACTCTCTTTTGATAAAACAGTTTCAAGATCCAATTCATCTTTTACTTTCAAAATAATATGAAAATGATTGGGAAGTAAAGAATACGCTAAAAATTCAACATAACCTGTCAAATTCTCATTGAGTAGCTTAAGAAAATAATTATAGTTTGCCGAGGAATAGAAAAGACTTTGTCTATTTGTTCCACGATTAAAAAGGTGATAATATTTACTCCCAAGAATTGGAGTGGTGGTTTTGATGGAGGGCATTTTTAATTTAAAGTTAGAAAAAATATAAGGAACGGTTCTTTCAAAAAGAGAACCGTTCCTTAAAATATATTCTATCCCATATAAACGATTACCTCGTTTTGGGCTTTCATTTTGTTTAAAGGAATCAGGTTGCCGGCAATTTCTTCACCGTTCATCATAATTTTGGTCACTCCTTTTTGAACTCCGTTTTCGTTTTTCACTTCAATGTTAAAGAAGTTGCCACGGAAACGACGATTCATTTTGAAAGTCTTCCAATCTTCAGGTACACAAGGATCGATGCGCAAACCATCGTAATCGGGCTGACAACCCAAAACGTAGTGAGCAGCCGAGTAGTAACCCCATGTTGCAGCACCTGTTAACCAAGGTAAACGTGATGCGCCAAAACGCGGACTGTAAGTACTGTGTGTAAACTGGCAGTTCACGTAAGGTTCAATTTGTCGAACCTCAGCTTTTTGGTTATAAGCAGCCGGCATAAAAGCACGCAAATATTTGTAAGCCTGATTTCCGTTACCCATTAGAGTTTCAGCAATTACTGCCCAACCCTGAGTGTGTGAGAATATCGATGCATTCTCTTTCATTCCTGGATTAAACAAAGGCGCTTTTACAATCTTGTGATTGGCTTTCACGTATGGTGGAGCACAAACCATTACGCCACAATCAGTAGCTAATTGTTCGCGAACTGCTTTTAAGGCGCGAACTGCTTTTTCGGCAGTAGCGTGTTCACTAATTACCGACCAGGCTTGTGGGTTTAACCAGCAACTTCCTTCTTCGTTATCTTTTGATCCAAAAACAGAACCATCAAAACGAAAAGCACGAACGTACCAATCGCCATCCCATGCATGCTTATCAATGTTGGTATCCAAAGTTGCCAAATGGCCTTTCGCCCATTCTACTTCAGCAACATCGTTAAACATTTCATTTAATTCGATGTACGTTTTCAAAGCGTAACGCAGCTGCATGGCTACGAAAACGGTTTCGCCTTCCTGTCCCAATTCGAGGCAGTCGTTCCAGTCGGCCAGCAAACCACAAGGCAAACCATGTTCACCACTGCGTTCGATGTTAAACTCGATGGCACGGCGTAAGTGACCTAAAATAGTCGCTTCTCCTTTGTCGGAAAAAGGCAATGTTTTGTGGTAAAAATCGATGTCGCCAGTTTCTTTTACGAAAGTAGGAATGGCATTGAACAACCACATGCAGTCGTCTGAGCGGTATTCATCTTCTCCTGGGAGAGATTCGCTGCCTGGATTGTGTGCAAATGGTTTCACTACTGGCATGGCGCCTCCTGTTGAAGCTTGTCCGGTAATCATCAGTTCCAAGCGTTCTTTGGCTTGCTCAGGAATGGTGTGCATTACACCCAACATGTCCTGAACGGTATCGCGGTAGCCTAAACCATCTCGCTCGCCACTATAAACCAAACTGGCGGCACGCGACCAGGCAAAAGTCATTAAACTGTTAAACGGACTCCACATGTTGGTCATGCTGTTGAATTCGGCATCGGGAGTTTCTACCCAAAGGCCTTCCAACTTGGTATGCCAGCTCTTTTTCAAAGCTTCGAAAGCAGTTTCAATTTTTTCAATGGTATTGAATTCGGCCAAAGCAGCTTTTCCTTCATCGGCAGCTCGTCCAATTCCCATAATGGTAGCCAGTTCTTTAGTTTCACCCGGTTCGAGCTCAACATCTAATTGAAGTACACCACAACCGTTATCGCCATAAGCCAGAGAGTTAGTACACTCTCCTTTCTCTACTACTTCGGGATTGTGGTATGCACGATAGTTACCCAGAAATTTATCACGGTCGGTATCGAAACCAGTTACTTTGGCACCTACAACTCCCAGAAAAGTGTGACGGTTGCCATCGTGATCCTGAAAATCTCCGGAACCATCGGGTAATGCTACGTTAATTCCATGATCGATAATGTTATCAACCACATCCATTTTTAGGATGTATTGGGTATATTGCAGGTTAAAGAAATCCTGCATTTGGTGCCAGTTGTTGGCATATTCAACGAAGGTATACAAACGCAAAGTTCGTTTAACCGAATCGTTGTTAGTAATTTTCATCTTCCAAGTTTCGAAGGTTTTACCTAGCGGAACAAAGTAGGTGGTTTCAGTTTTTATGTTGTCGTATTCCGATTCGATAATGGTGTAAGCCGTTCCATGACGACAAACCGATTTGTACTGATCGAGCGGTTTACTTACCGGTTGCCATGCAGCAGACCAGTAATCCTTTTTATCGCGGTCATGAATATAAAAATACCTTCCCGGTTGATCCATTGGGATGGAATTGAAACGCAAACGCATAAAACGTCCTTGTGCAGCCGATTTGAAGAAACTGTATCCTCCGGCATTATTAGTAATGATAGCACCATAATCGGTTGAGCCCAAATAGTTACTCCACGATTTTGGGGTATCGGGTCTATCGATTACGTATTCTTTATTTTGATCGTCGAAATGTCCGTATTGCATAATAAATAGTCATTAGGAAAAGTCATTAGTCATTAGTGAAAAAGTAGCTGTTCTGAATCTGATATCCAATGACTACTGACTAATGACCAATGACTATTTAAATTAAAAAACTTCTGAATTGTTTTTCATGTAGTCGATTAATTCGTCGACCTGACAAAATGCAATTCCTGTATAGGTATCGGCAGCACCATAATAAATGGCAATTTTTCCAGTTTCGGCATCAACCAAATTGGCACATGGGAAAAGTACATTAGGTACAAAACCAACTGTTTCGTAGGTCTTTTCAGGAGTTAATAAGTAGTCACGAGTTCGGTACAATACTTTTGAAGGATCTTCTAAATCAAGAAGAACTGCACCAATACTATATACGAAACCGTTGCATGTTCCTGAAACACCGTGGTAAAACATTAACCATCCGTCTTTGGTTTCGATAGGAACCGGACCAGCACCAATTTTGGTACCTTGCCACCAACCTTCTCCGCCATTGGTCATCACACAACGGTGATTCCCCCAGTGAATCATATCGGGGCTTTCGCTAATGAAAATATTTCCAAAGGGAGTATGGCCTGTATCGCTTGGACGACTTAGCAACATGTATTTACCATTGATCTTGCGTGGAAACAAAACTCCATTCCGGTTGTATGGCATCAAGGGATTTGGCAGGCGAACAAAGGTTTTAAAATCTTTGGTTTTACCTAAACCGATAGATGGACCTTTCATATCATCGCACCATGTTACAAAGTATTCACCTTCTATTTCGATTACACGAGGATCGTAGGCATAGCTGGTTGGATTTGGATTTCCGGCTTCGTCGACCCACTGAATTGGTTCAGGATTAAGGTCGATTTTAATTCCATCTTTACTTGTTCCTGAAAACAAGGTAGCTCTACCATTTCGTTTATCGCCTCTAAAAACACCAGCAAATTCGTTTCCAAAAGGAGCAATTGCGCTGTTGTATACTCGTCCTGCTGTTGGAATTGGATTCCAATCGATAACTGGATTTCCACTAAAACGCCACATTACATCGATGCACCCTTCAGGTTTGTTTTCCCAAGGTATATTAGGAAGTGCTTTTCCTACAATTGTTTTACTCATTTTATTTTCTATTTAACAGTTAGATACTACTTGCTAATTCTCAAAAACCTGCCGAATTGATTTTAATCAGTACGGCAGGCTTTTTTATCCTATCTTAATTAATTATTTTCTATTCTTGTTTACTTCTTCTTTCTTCAAGTTCCAATTCAATTACTTTTACACGTTTATCATTCAACGGATAAATCAATGAAATTATAATTGAAATCACTCCCATACCGGCAGGAATTAAACTGAATAATAACAATAAACCACGTAAACTTTCAGGGTTTTGAGCTTCGTTTGGTTGGAAGCCAACCTGTGCCATTAAATTAAGTGCTACGTATGCACCAAAAGCCCAACCAAATTTTTGAGACATGGTTGAAGCAGAGAATATCAAACCTGTAGCACGTCGTCCTCGTTTCCATTCGGCATAGTCAGCAGTGTCGGCGTACATTGCCCAAAGCAATACACTCAAAGGACCACCTGTCATTGAACCAGTAATTTGGAAAAAGAAAATTGTACCTAATTGCTCGGCCGTTAAGAAATACAAAATAGCTGTACTAAAAATGGCAATGATAAAGAAAACTACAAATGCTTTTTTCTTGCCAATAATTCGGGCAATCCAATTTACTAAAAGAACACCTAGCAAGGATGATACTTGTCCAACGGTATTATATGCAGATGATAAATCGATAAAATCGTACATTTTTGTTCCCAAAAATGGTAGGGTTAATTCTTGTGAGCCAATTACGTATTTAAAGTAGTGCATGGTTACACTACCACGAACAGCTACGAACAGAATGAATGTAATAGTAGTTGCCAATAGAATTAGCCAAGGGCGATTGGTCACCAAATCTTTGAGGTCTCTTTTAATAGATGTATTTTGATTTTTAGGAGGAACGACCCTTTCCCTTGTTCCTTTAAATGCAATTAAGAAGAAGACAATAGCAGCTGCACCGTATACCATGAATGAACGTTGAAAACCTTTGGCTTCATTAATAACACCAGTAACAGCATCGGTTCCACCCATGCTACGAACCATAGGCATTAGGGTTGCTGATACAATTATACCTGCTGCAAAAGCAAAAATAAATTTAATAGAAGAAACAGAAGTACGTTCTTGTGAATTAGGTGAGATAACACCCATTAAAGCTGTGTAAGGAATGTTGATGGCTGTATACAATACCATAATTAACATGAAAGTTGCATAAGCCCATATTAATTTGCCACTTGGACTAAAATCGGGAACTGTAAATGTAAGAACCCCTGCGATTGCAAAAGGAACACAAAGCCACAATAAATATGGTCGAAATTTTCCCCAACGGGTATTGGTTCTGTCTGCTAAAATTCCCATTAAAGGATCATTTACTCCATCAAAAATGCGGCTAACCAAAAACATGGTTGCAGCTGCAGCTGCCGGTATTAGAAAAACATCGGTATAAAAATAAGTGAAGTAAAGCATGAAGGTTTGCCAAAATAATACGGAGGCAAGATCTCCAAATCCGTAAGAGATTTTCTCCCAAAATGGAAGTTTGTGGTTTGAGTTGCTCATAAGAAGGTAAACTTTATTTGTAATTAGTGTTTTTTTAAAATTGAGTGCAAAAATATCATACAATACTATGTTACAGGGGGACATTCGTTGCATCTATAGTACGCTAATATTGTATATTCTATATTACATTTTTAAATGCGACGTGTTGATGTGTAAGTCACATGCAGTATAGATGCACTCTATGCTATGCGTAAATCGTACACAAGGTAAAAAAAATGAGAAAATTATAACCTAATGGAGCTTATTTTTCAAGCTTATAAATAAGCCTAAACAGAATTGTAGATGAAAGCTGTTTTTATTTTTTCATGAAAACATGAAGAATAAGAACTATACTCAATCCAACAATTAATCCAAGTGAAATAAATATGAGGTAGGAATTTATTTGAATCGTATTTTCAAAAAGAATAAAAATTAGCGCTGCAGCAAGAATCATTACTAAAGCATAGCATAGTTTAATGGTTTTTGAAAGTGTATTTTCTTTGGATATTTTGTTCATTTTAATATTATCTTTTCAGTTTGTATCTCTGCTGATATTCAATTGTGTGCTGAAAAATATAATATTCATTTATTAATATTGTTTTAAACTTTGTGAATGCGTTTATTTTTTTAGTAAATGGACTGATCTTGTATAGTAATCTATAAAAAAGTCATCCAATAGTTGAAATTTATTGGATGACTCTGTTTTACTATTCTTTGATCAATTTGACCGTTTTATATTCTTTCGTATTTTCAATTGAAATTATGTATTCGCCTTTGGCGAAGCTGGAAATATCAACTTGGATAGTTTGCATTGCATTATTCTTGGTAGAATACATCCTACTACCTTTGGCATCGAAAATTGATATTTTAGCATCTACAACCTTGTCTAGTCCTGTGATTGTAACTAGGTTTTTGGCCGGGTTAGGATAGATTTGAATATTGTTCTCATCAAATTTGACAACAGATACTTCAAAGAATGCATCGATTAAATAAATTTGAAATGAGTTATTCTTATTGCTGACAATACCTGAAACCCATCCCGATTCCTGAGGGAAAATATAATTATAATATGTTTTGTCTACAATAATCTGAATTCCATTTTTAAACTCCATCAAACAGATATTACTTTCATCCTGAGAAATAATTTTAAGCACTGCTTGAACCCAGAGACTCTCATGATCTTCGTTTAACGGTATTTGCTCCACCCATATCGGCTCAATATTGAAATAAGTAGTTATGAATTCATATGATTCTATATCTTTCAATCTTGTCAAACCATCGTATTCGTCAACAATTCCAGTTAGAGCAATGGCTGAACCTCTATCCAAATATACTTCTCTATTGGAATCAGAAACATAAATACCACTTCTTGTTTCATTTGCATCCTGAATGAAAAATCCGTTTTCATCTGCCAGCGTTACTACTCCTTGTATTTTAACTTTTTGACCAAGATATGGTGAATCATCACTTGTGCCTTGTATCTCAGAAATTGAGAGTAATTCCATTGTTTGGCAAGCATTACAGCTGTTAAAACAAACGGGATCAAGTATCGTTGTGTTTTGAGAAATTGTAAAAGTTCTATTTATGTAATCACTGTTTGAAGTGCATGTTCCTGTCGCCAGTTCTTCCCAATTTTCACCGTTTACAAATTTATATTCAATGGTTTCATTTGCATCAAATTCAAGTGTAGTTGAATAAATGTTCCCATTTACTTCAAGTGGAGTTGTACTGCTCCAATTGTTAAAACTTCCTCGGAGGTATACGTCAGAAGCTACCGTTTCGTTTTGCATGTCAACTTGAAAAGTGATTGCAATTTTATCGTTTGTTACAGTTTGCTCTTCAATATCAGTTTCGAAACGAGGGTTTAAACCGAATACTTCGTAACGATAAACAATAATTCCTGTTAAATCGTACTGTTTCTCAGCTTCTAGTTCGTGTAGGAAAAATTTATCGTCAACAACTGTTTGATTTTGATTGGCATCTGAAATAATCCAATCAGAATATTCGTTTTCTTCAATTGCAGTTGCATTTTCAAGTTGAACCAAAACACTTTCGTAATCTTCATTGATTTCTTTTGCCTGAATTGTAATTGGTTTTATTTCTAAGGTTGATGTGAATGTTTCGGTCCACTCAATATTTGTCAATTCAGTTAAGCCATTGTATTCTGCTACGTATCCTTTAACCGTTAATCCATCTCCAATTTGTAATGTACTAAGTTGTTCGTTGAAAATAAATATACCACTTCGTTGTTGCATTGCATCCTGAATATAACATCCATATTCAGTTGTAAAAGTAACCTCGCCACTGGTTTGCACCAATTGATCTAAATAAGGAGAAACATCGGTATTGCCTTGGATTTGAGAAATTGAGAGCACTTCGGAAGCTTCTACTTCACAAAAGGAGACATTATCAAACCAGAAGTCAGCATTTCCAGCTCCTATGGTAAATTGAATTTGAGCAATACTACTTGATTTATTGATGTGGAATTCAGTAGAAAAACGCTGCATGTCTCCAGTCAAGTCAAAAGTAACTTCCTGACTGATCCATTCATAGTTATTCCCATTTTCGCGAACAACACAACTTATGGTTTTAGTTTCAGAAGCTCTGGCATCGAAACTTATCTTATAGGTTTTATCAGCTTCAACTGTCATGTTGCCGCCATCCAAAAACTGAGCCCAACATTCGGTAGAACCGTTTTGGTAAGTAACTTTAGCTTCACCGTTATCCCAACTCAAGATATTGTTGCATTCTGGAGCCCAAATTGACCAATTATCTACATTGATATCAAATTTAGAATTGATAACCAGACCAACAACTTGGTTTCGGATTGTGATTTTTCTTCGAGCTTCAACCGTATTGTTTCCTTTCAAATATGCAACAACGATGACTTCTCCTTCGCCGCAACCACAGGCAGATAATACGCCATTGGAGATACTAGCCAATTGTGTATCACCTTCAACCTTCCATAAAATTTCACTGTTCGAATTATCAGGTAAAACAGACGTAATAAATTCCAAAGAACCGTGATCGGTATTGATTTCGTATTCTCCTGAAATGGATTTAATTGCGATACTTTCACCCGCAGGGAATACTTCACTTTTAGTTTTATCAAGCACATACACCTTAGCTTCCCATGCTTTTAACTGCACATCCAAATTGGTTTTATTGGAATTATCAATGTCTATATCGTCAACCACATTGTAACATGGTGATTGTCCCTTGTTTTCGAACATAGAGTTCTGAAGATTTATAGCTACATTGGATTGTGATGCACTGTAATTAACAACAGTCAACACAATGTTTCCATTGGATTTAGAGGTGTAAGCATAAATATGATCTGAAATATTATTAGTAAGTCGTTCTATCTTGGGATAGTTACCCAGAATAGCTTTCCGTGTTTTTATTAATCGTTTGTAGTATGGAGAAACATTATCGGGATCAGACAAGTCGTACATTAATGAGCCACGAGCTAGCCCCACTTCTTCTCCTGCTCTTATATTTGGCAAACCATAAGTGGTTGTAATTACTGCAACGCAACTTCGTTCCTGTTCCTCACCATAAAGTTTGCTTAAATAATCGAAGTATCCAGTATTGGCATATCGCATAACCAATGCACTATCTGGATAATTTGTGGTCAATAATTCATGTAGCTGGTCTACGGTATAAGTTCCCTTAAACATTCCTGGAAATCCCTGTTTGCCACCTCCCCATTGAACATTTAATTTCCAGTCGTATGCAGCGTCGCCATAATCGAAATAACTTATTGGCAATGCACTTCTAAAATCCCCTTCCTGCAATAAAAACAAATTCGGGTTTATATTTCGTAGACGTTTATTTAGATACTTAATGTAGTCTGGCGCTCTTAAAAACGATTCTTGTCCACAATCAATTCGAAAACCATCGGCTCCTGCAACCTCTACCCAATATTCCATTAAGCGGGTGAAGTATTCCTGTGTATAGGGATTTTCAAGGTTTGTATAAACACATTGCCTGCCATTGTCGGGGCTGTTTACAATATCCGATTCACCCGGATTGCCTTGCCACATGCTGAAATCGTTGTATGGTGCAGCATTTTCTTTCAATAAGAAGTTAGTTAAAATGAAATTATGAAATGATGCGGTATGGCTCAAAGGAACATCAAAAAGAACTTTAAGACCGAACTGATGAGCCAAATTTGTCATGGCTTTTAAATCATCAATGGAGCCATAAGGTGGAAAAATTTCAAAATGATCCCAGGAAATAAAACCACCACTTATAAAGGGAGTGATGCGAAAAGCATTCACACCCAAGTCTTTCATGTGTTGGAAAGTTTGGCTCATGAGTTCAAACTTAAATTGCCCCCAACTGAAAAAATCACCTTCAATTTCATATAAAACCATGGTTTCCATCCAAGGAGCTCGTTCATTGGTCGCAATAAAATGTGGATTACCTTTTGTTGTCAATACTTTCTGTGCTTTATACTTTTCTCCCGAAGTAGAAGTAACATTTAATTCAATTAAGAATTCGCCTTCTTCTTCAGGTAAGGTAAATGATAATTGAGAAGAATTACCGTTAATACTTAGCAATGAAGGACTATTTTCACTTAAGCTCCATTGAAAGGATAAATTGCTGGTTTCAATATCGTGAGAAACTGCTTGAATAGTTGCCGAGGTCCCACTTACACTTCCTTGAAGTTCAACCCACCAATATCTTCTTATTTCGGCATTCAGGGTTTCAATATCGATAGGATTGGATAAACCATCTTCGGTATAGGCCACCCTAACTTCGTTCCTGCCACTTATTAGATCAACATCGGCACCAAAATAACCCTCGCTATTTACTGTTGCTTCGTAAGTTTTATTGTTGCATTCCAAAAAAACCGATGATGGATAAGGCTCTGAAAAAACTCGTCCCCACGATAGCACATGATCCATTCGGTAAATCATGGTGTCGGTCATTAGTTTTATGGGTTTATAAACAAAGGTCGATGATTGGTTAACGCTTCCTTTATTGGTTCTGTAAGAAAGCTGAACGGTATTTATTCCAATAAGAATTTGTTCGGGTTCATCGATAATTAATTGCCGCTTTGGCGAATCGAAATATTGGGAAGCATTTTCAACGGAATTACCATTGATTGAAACTTCTATTGAACTTTCGATTGGCGGATTTTCAGCTGTATAGGCAAGTATTGCAAGTATGCGGTTTTCCTTCATCATATCGCCATCTTTCGGCAGCAAATAGGTAATCATAGGATCCGATATTTCAATGGTTGCGCCATTGGATGGATATCCTCTCGCATAGTTAGGATTATTGGGATCCCAGCCCCAAGCATTATCCCTTAAAACATGGTAAGCGAATGTTCCCGGACTTAAATCTACAGTTAACTCAAAAAATCGGTCATTATCTTCATCGGTATAGTATAAATAGCCGTTGCCATTCCAAAGTTGGACGGTTTGGTACTGTGTATTATTGGCATCAACATGAAAGGTTACAGGAATGGTTTGAGCAAAAATTGATACAATAAAAAATGCGAACAGAAAGGTTAACTGAATTCTTTTCATAGTTCTGGTTGCTTGGCTTTTGAACTTTTATGGCTAAAAGTCAAATATACATTTTTATAAACAGCTAGGCAACTGTCACATATGCTTCGTTGTTGTTGTTTAACAAAAAAGGTCATCTTTTTAGACGACCTTTTTTTGTTATGTAGGCGGTATTTTTTAGTTTGATGTTTCGAGTTTGATTGTAAGCTCGTTGTTGTTTTTACTTAAATTATCAAGTTCGGTAACAACTTTTTCATACGAGATGTATGAGCTAACAATGTTGTATTCTCCAGGAAGCATATTTTTGAATGAAAACTTACCGTCAAAATCGGTGTATGTTTTTAATTCAGTTCCTTCAATTTTCACTTCAACACCAACTAGTGCTTCGTTTGAAATTTTGTCGGTAACAAATCCTGAAAGTTCAATAGTGTCTATATTACTAGCTTTTTCGGGTGTTTCTGCCTTAGCATTGTTGCTTTTTGAAAATGAAGCTGACGTCGACAATGCAACTAATATGATACTTAAGATAATTGTTTTCATGTTTGTCTGTTTTTGTATTTGAGTTGGTTTAAACTTTTTCTACACTACAAAAATAGGCTGTAAACATTGCGTTGTAATTTCAGAAGGATTACAGTTTAATTAAAGATAGTATCTCTTAAATTTTTTTATTCGTATAAGAACGTTCACTAATTACTTCACCTTTGTTGTTGTATTGTTTCCATACTCCAGTTTTGTCTCCCAAAGTGTATTCCAACTCATAGATAAGATTCCCTTTTTCGTCCCATATTATCCATTTCCCATGCTTTTTACCGTTGAGGTAATGTGCTTCTGAAATTTTAATTTTCTCTTCGTTATAGGTAATCCATGTTCCGTTCATATTATTTTTACTGTAGGAACGGATTTCATTTAAGTTTCCATTTTCAAAATATACTTTAACATCACCTTCTTTAAGCCCATTCACCAAATTAATGTCCATTTTAATTTGACTGTTATCGAAATATGTTTTGTATGAGCCTGTGTAGGGAATAGAATTCTTAAAATATATTCCATCTATTTCTGAGATCATTTGAGCATTTAAAGTGAACCCAAACAACATCAAAAGTATTGTCAAAGTAAGTGATGTTTTCATTTCTATTTCCGTTTATGTTTCAATTTCTTAATGACTGTAATTTAATGATATTGATTTTTATTTTTTGCACTCTTTTAGTTATGAATTAGCCGTTTCAAAAGAGAAACGGCTAATGTTGAGTTTATACAAAAGATAAGCAAGCCCATCCAAAGTACTTTTCAAAGGGTATCTACTATATGAATTTTTTATTGTCCTAGAGTTAACCATGTCCATCCAGATATGTCAACTTTAGTTCCTGAAGTGTAAGCTGAAGCAGGATCTGCTGTAACGCCATCAATGACAACATTGGCTAAAGGACCATCGTCTTTCATGTCGATGTTTTTATCGTACCCTTCTAGGTATAAGTTATTGATAGTTGCACCCGATTCTTTTTTGAATTGTAATGCAGTACCGCCAACTGTAGAGATCGCTGTAATGTTCTCGAATTGAGGATTGTTGTTTATTTTATCGCCTTCGAAAGCTGTTGAAAAGTCTTCGATAGTGTGTGAAATGTAAGCAGTTGTTACGCCTCCATTCCAACCTTCGGTCCAGTCAATTGCATCGTCTTCGTTGTTTTCGAGGTACATGTTTGTAACTGAAGCCGAACCACCAAAGAATTCAATTCCATCGTCGGAACCATTTATTACAGCTATATTGGCGAAGGTAGTACCAGAACCAACAGCATAAAGAGAGATTCCGTTGTATTGCGATTCTTCGTTAATTTGAGCACCTGTTCCTTTAATAATTAAGTAGCTAACAGTACCCGAATTGTCGTTATCGGCTGTGCCACCATAAATGAAACCACCAACTTCGGCTTCGGCGTTAACACCTGCGCTGGTTGTAGCTTTACCACATATTGTTAATCCGCCCCAGTCGCCTGGTTTAGCAAGATCGGATGTAATAATAACAGGAGCTTCTTCTGTTCCATTAATGTTTATTTTACCACCCATTAAAACGGCAATGTAAACTTCAGTACCGTTTGCATCGGCAATAATTTTTGTTCCGGCAGGAATTGTTAAGGTAGCACCATCCTGAACAATGTAAGCACCTTTTAAACGGTATGCTTTAGTTGCATCAAGTGTAACATCGCCTACAACATCTCCTGAAATCTCAACTATTTCAATAGTTTCGGCATTAACCCAAGTCCATCCGCTTACATCAACAGTTGATGCAGCAACATAACTTTTAGAAGGATCAGCGTCAATACCATTAATTGTTACGTTGGCTAAAGGGCCATCGTCTTTCATATCAATTGTTTTGGTATAACCGGTTAACGAAAGGCCGGTGATTGTAGCACCCGATTCTTTTTTGAATTGTAAAGCGGTTCCACCTGTTGTTGAAACAGCAGTTAGGTTCACAAATTTTGGATTATTGTTTACTTTGTCTCCTTCAAGAACGGTCGAAAAATCAACAATAGTGTGCTCTACATAGGCATCGGTTATTGTACCACTCCAACCTTCAGTCCAGTCGATAGCATCGTCTTCGTTATTTTGCAAGAATAATTTCGAAGCAGAAACAGTTCCACCAAAGAATTCAACACCGTCGTCGGAACCATTAATAACAGCAATACCTTCAATTGAAGTGCCTGAACCAACAGCATAAAAAGATACTCCGTTGTATTGTGACTCTTCGTTGATTTGAGCTCCAGTACCTTTTATTACAAGGTAGGAGATTGATCCAGAGTTATCGGCATCGTCGGTTCCACCATAAATGAAACCACCAACTTCTGCCTCGGCGTTAACACCTGCAGTAGTTGTAGCTTTTCCGCAAATGGTTAGTCCACCCCAGTCGCCTGGTAATGCATTCGCTGATGACATAACAACTGGATTTGAAGCAGTACCATCAATATTAATCATACCGCCCATCATAACAGCTACGTATACTTCAGTTCCACCAGCTGTGGCTGTAATGTTTGTTCCAGCAGGTATGGTTAATGTAACACCATCTTCGATGATGAAAGAAGCTGTAAGATCGTACGATGTAGTTGCATCGAGTGTATAGTCCTCGGTTAACTTACCATCCATTATACCATTTGTAAGGTTTTGAATTACTTCAGGTTCATCTACTACATCGGGGCCACAATTTGTAAAAATTGCAGTTGCCAATAAGGCAAGTCCTAAAAATTTGATTAATGATTTTTTCATTTTTCGAGAATTAAAATATTAGATAATTTTTTAAAAATTATTTCAGATTTATTTTTAAGCCTAAGCTTATGCTTATTCCTTTTTTATAAGAGCGAACCACTTCGGTGAAGGCTTCACCTGATTGAGGCTCTATTTCTTGTGTTTGTTCAATGCTAGGGTTTAGTAGATTTTTAGCAGAGAACTTGAGTGAGATTTTGTCCGATATTTTTTTTGACATTACAAAATCAATCGTTGTGAATCCTTTTTCAATAATCTCGTTATTAAAAAGTTCGTTGCTGTAATGTTTCGACTCTGGAGCACCCAATGAATATATTTTATCGGAAGAATAATTGCCAATAAGGGTTGCTGTAAATTTCTTCTCGGTATTGCTTGAATATCTCAACGATGCATTGCTTATAAAACCCGAAGCACCTTGAAGTCCTGTTGTAGTTTTATAGTTGTACACAAAGTCTTCTAGCAGATCCTGACTGAACCACATTTTACTTGCATTCATTGAAATATTTAAACTGGGTTGGCCTGTTTCCTTTGACTTTATCAAGTCAAAACGAGCTTCAATTTCGAGCCCGTATACATTTGCCTTTTCGCCTGTATTGGCAAAAAAGAAGTTGCCCGATGATCCTCTGGTTTGGGCACGATTTATAGGGTTGTTTATCTGTTTATAGAAGCCCGAAACTGAAAACAATTCATTTAACGATGGGAATAATTCCCATTTTACATCCACATTATAATTGGTAGATTTTTTAAGATCGGGATTACCTTTTGTAACCTGGCCCGTTGGCGAAACATATTCAAACGGCGATAATTCTTTGAATTCAGGAAGGGTTAATGTTTTACTTGCTGCAATTCGTATCGCATTGCTTTCGCTTAAATTATATTTTAGGTTTAAAGCTGGAAGTACATTATAGTAATTGTTTTTTAGATCGCCTTCACGTCCTAAATAATTGGTCACATCCCAATTTGAATTTATTAGGTCGCTTTCGAAACGAATTCCAACACTTCCTGATAATTTTTTAAGATCAAAAACTGCATTTGCATAGCCTGCGTAAGCCAGCAGGTATGAATTGTATAAATCTTCTTTTGCACTATTTTGAAAGATTAAAGAATTGTTGCTGTATAATTCTGAATTCAGCAAAACATAATCGAGGTTATCAATTGAATTTCCTCTCGCTTTTGAAACTACCGATCTTTTTAAAGAGGTGAAGCTTCTGGATTTCAAACGGAAGTTTATTCCGTATATCAATTTCAATTTTTTCTCATCTGAATCAATTAAATCAAGCTTGTCTTTTAAGTATCCATTGATTTCGAGGTCGGCGATTTTCTGATACGATTTTGATTGCTCATAGTAAGTTTGTCGAACAAAATAAAGGTTGTCTTCTTCGAGCATAATCACTTTATTTCTAATACGGTTTGGTTCACCTGCATTTACCATATTAAATCCCACGGCCCATTCAAGCAAATTCCTGTCGTTTATTTTGTGAGAACCAATAAGCTGGTTTATGAAAATTAATGTATTCTTTAAGTTTTGATCGCGCATAAAAGTGGCTGTGTCTTGAGGCTCTTGATCGTAAAAATACCCTTGGCCATTGCGTCCCTGCTCGTACAATTCATCACTCATTTTGTTAATAAACAAACTATGGAAACTCAGGTTATTATTTTGGTTGATATCGTAAATTATGTTTAATAAACCAGTTGTTATAATTGTATTGCTGAATTTCTCAGCATCGGTAAATGATTTATTTAGAATATTCGAGCGGTAATTCTTGTAAACGCCTGTGTGATGGTTGAAGGAATTGGCATTCGATAGAGTACCAAAAATGGAAAGGTTTTTATTGAATAATTTAATTTTTGCGCCGCCTAGAAATGAGAAATCGTGGTTCAAAGGAAATTTAGTAGCAACAGTGTTCCAGCTATGGTTTTTAATAGCATCTTCTATGTTAGAACTTGGTGAACGATAGGAACCCAAAACAGTATTCGAACGGTTCTGCGAACTTCTATAATTACTAAAAACTCAATTTTGAAAAATGTTTGTATTTGATCCTGTTGAAAAATCTAACTCAATATTTTCAGCATAATTTTTTGACCCTACATCTACTGCACCCGACGATTGGTCGGCATAGCTTTCAACTGCATAGGTTTTATTGATACCTACATTTTTAATAATATCGGTTGAAAAAAGATTTAGATCGATGTTTTTCTTTTCAACATCGTCGGATGGGATCGGTAATCCGTTCATTGTAGAAGTAAGGTACCTGTCGCCCAAACCACGAATGTATATATCGCCTGTACTTTCGTTTTTTGTAACTCCTGAAATTTTCGATGTGGCAGCAGCAGCATCAGATACACCTAACCTTGACAACCTGCGTGCACCAATACTTTCTTTAATTCCTTCGGCTTCTTTTTGTTCCATAAGCAATAAAGCCTCTGTTTCTCTTGATACACGAGCTATTACATTCACTTCTGCTACCTGAACAACTGCTTCACCTAAAAGGAAGTTGTTTTCTTTGCTTTCTCCAGGCTTGAAACTTATTTCTTCTAGTTTTTCCGGTTCGTAAGAAATAAAAGAACAAATAATGGTATGTGTACCTGAAGGGATGTTGTTAATTTGGAAGTTGCCATCAAAATCTGTCATGGCTCCAATGGTAGTTCCTTCTATAATTACTGAAGCACCAACAATGGTTTCACCCGTAATTTTATCCGACACATTTCCTTTTAAACTTGCTTTTTGAGCAATTGAACTTAGGGTAATAACAATAAAAAGAATACCTAAATACAGCTTCTTCATTTTAAAACTTTTCATTAACATTTTGTATTAACTCAACACTGCAATGATAGAATGGGAACTTAATTTGAATGATAATTGAGCGTTACTAAATGAATAACTACAAAGGAGTTTGGGTTAAGCGGAACTTATAAAACGATTTCAGATCGATTTCCATGTTTCGGAATAGTTAGCTGTAATTGTTTTGTAATGTGTGCTTTAATTGCAGTGTATTCAGTGTTTTGTGTTGAAATTATACATGAAATTCAAGTTGTATGATTGCAATACAATTAAGAAAACCCCCATTTTGGGGAAAGGTGGTTTTTGAAGCTTTGTTTTGGAAAATGCTTATGGAGCTTGCAGGTTAAATGAAGAAAAAATGTATTTTAAGTCAAAATCTGATAGTGTGATTCTCTTTAGTGTTTCCTTATTGTCGTTTAGGTGTTCCTTTTGTGCTTTATTGTACAAAAGTAAGTTTGTTCACTGTTTCTTTTAGTTGTTTAGGTATTCCTAAAAACCATTTTTGATTTTCTTATTGCAATTATTGGTTGTTAATGGTAGTGTTTTTGGTTTTCTAAAGCATTACATTGTTGAATGTATTATTAAGTAAGCAAACTCAAGGATTAATCTTAAAGTTTTTGACGAAGAATGCATTATGCTTACTGAAGGAATGGATTATTGAAAAGATAGCATTTGGTCAAAATAATTTCTATCTCAAAATATCTGAATTCCGATTTTATTTAATTTCCTTTTTTTTGTGAGAAATTGGAATGTTATGGGTAAACCAGATTTAAAAAAAGAACTACACAGTTATATTGACAACGCAGATGAACGGTTTTTGAAAATGGTTTATGCTATGAGTAAGGAGTATAAAGAATCGAGTGTTGTTGGTTATAGTGTAGATGGTTCTCCTATTGGCAAAGATGCCTTATCAAGAAGAGTTCTTGCAGCTTCGAAACGTGTGAAGTCGGGTGATTTTATTAGCGAAGAAGAAGTTGAGCAAGAGGTACAAAATTGGTAGGTATGAAGAAACTTCCAATACGTTGGGATAGGCTGGCTAAAGAGAACCTTGATGCGATTTGCGATTACATTGCCGACGATTCTGTGATGGCTGCAAGAAGGGTCAAAAAGGAATTGGTTCATTTTGCGCATAGCCTGAAGGACTTCCCCGAAAAATTCGCTGTAGAAGAAAACTTAAAAGGTATTCCCGGCAACTATCGATAGGTAGCAAAATGGAGCTACAAAATTATTTATGAAGTATGCGATGATTGTATCATTATTGTTGATGTATTCCATACAAGCCTACACCCCCATAAAATAATACGAAACATAAAATAATGTTATTATTAGTCAATTAAATCATGGTAAAATATAACCACCTGAAAGCTTAAAGTGATCCAAGATGAGCTTACAAATTTGCGATTGGTGTATAGTAATGGAAAAAGCCGCCCCCTCTGGAACGGCTATCCATCTTTAGTATGAAATATCAGGTAGCTCACCTGATATTTCATAACAAACATATGAATTGGTCATTGCGTATTGATTAAACTGAAATTACAATGCAATGAATTACTAATCGGTTTATAGAACTATTGGTAATGAGAACAGAAACTCAACACCACCTTCAGGGCGGTTACGAACTGTAATTTCACCTTTGTGAAGCTGAACTGCATTTTTTACAATTGACAAGCCTAATCCTGTTCGTCCTTTTTCGCGAGTACGACCTTAGTCGATAAGGTAAAAACGTTCAAAAATACGAGATTGGTGTTCTTCAGGAATCCCTGAGCCTGTATCTACATAAGAGAAATAATGACGCTTTTCATCGGAATGGTAGTTGCGAATAATAATGTCGATGTTCTCTCCTGCATATTTAATTGAGTTTTCAACCAAATTCTGAATGCATGATGAAAGCAGTGATTCGTTTCCTTCCACCATTGTTGTTTTATCAACGTCAATTATACATTTAAACCCTTTTTCATCGAGTTGCATTTTCCGGTTTTCAACAACTTCGTTTATAAGCGATAGCATATTCAATTGTTTAAATTCGAATAAATCGCCTGCATCGGCAATATTATTCAAAAGCGAAATGTCGTTCAAAAGATCGGTTAATCGCTCTGTCTGAATAAATGCTCTTTCGATAAAATGCCTTTGCTTTTCGGCAGGAATATCCTCGGTATTCAATATGGTTTCCAGGTATCCTTTCATCGAAGTTACCGGGGTTTTCAGTTCGTGGGCAATGTTGGAAGTTAACTGTTGTTTTAACAAGCGGCGTTTCTCCAATTTTGTAATATCTGAAATAAGTATTTCAAAACTTTTATCGGCAAATACAATTGTTTTTATTTTAAAATATTGTTCTCCTGCCGAAATCGTTTTCTCGAGCGTAGGTAATTCTGCTTTATTGTATAATTTTTCTTTTTGTTGTGCTTTTACAAAGGTTACAATTGGTTTAAATGCTTCTATCTCGAATATACTTGGAACAGAAATAGTGGCTTTTTCTGAAATGAAATTGATGTATTGCACATAGTGTTTATTCGAAAGTTTCATTTCGTTTTTCTTTGAAAATACTGCAATACCTTCGGCCGATACGTTAAGGTGTTCTATTAATTTATCTTTTTCAACTTCAAGGGCATATTTTGTTTTATTCAGGCTATTGTATATTGATATGATTTTCTTTCCGATAATGTCCAATTCTCTATCGGGGAAATTGGGTTCTTTTTCAATTTCTTCGCCCACAGCAGCACTAACTGCAAAGTCTTGCAATTGTGAAATGAAATTTCCAATTCTTTTGGTTAATTGTATGAGAAGGAAATACATTAAAATGAAGATGGTAATGATGAAGAAAAAGAAAATCCGTTCAGTTTTGAGAAAGTCTTTTATTTCAACATTATATAAAACAGCTGTTCGAATGTAATAATTGTTGTAGCTAATGCTGTAGTAGTAATAGCTTTCTTTTGTTGTAGCCGATTTCCGAATTGAACTTCCTTTATTAGAATAATACGACTTTTGTACTTCGGGTCTCATCAGGTGGTTTTCCATGCTTGAAACATCTCCAACCACATTGTCGTACAGAACAGTACCTTTTGAATCGATTACCGTAATTCGTTCGTGAGTTAATGGCAAAAGGGAAAGCAAGGAGTCGAGTTGCTGTAATTCCTTTTTTTCCACCAAGTGATTTTGCTCAATGTAATTATGTGCAAAAGCGGTTATGTTATCAAGTGTGTTTTCTAACTGTGTGGCCCTGTATTTTTTTTCTCTATCGTATTGAAAAAGAATAGTTGCTGCAGCAAATAAACTAAAAGCAGCAAAGAATGATATAAAAATTCGGCTTCTGAAAGAACGTTTTCTTGTTATTGCCATAATGTGTTTTATTTATTGTTTGAAGCTGATAACTCTCATAAGGCATGAAGTTTCACGAGTGTTTAATCAGTCTTCAATTAATTATCTTCAAAAATATATCCGTAACCTGTTCTGCCTTTAATGCAAGTTGCATATTTGCCAATTTTCTTACGCAATCGAGCGATGTTAACGTCAACATTACGTTCGGTAACAACAACATCGTCGCCCCATACTTTATCAATTATTTCGTCGCGACTAATGTATCGTCGTTGATTTCGTATGAGTATAGAAAGGATGTCAAATTCTTTTCGGGTTAATTCAATTACCTTGTCTTTTAGTGTAACTATCTTTCGTGAAATATCGACCTTCAAATCGTTAAAAGAAACAACTTCATCGACCTTACTATTTCCACGTTTCAACATTGCTTTTATCCGAACAATAATTTCCCGAATTGAATAGGGTTTTTCAATATAATCGTCGCCACCAGCACTGAACCCGGTTAGCAAATTAATTTCACCGGTTTTCGCCGTTAGAAAAATAATAGGTGTTGAAAGTTTAATTCTTTTCCGAATAATGTCGGCTAATTTGAATCCCGACATACCGCCCATCATTACATCAAAAAGGAAAAGATCATATTGGTTCAAATCAAGTTCAAGTGCAGCTTCGGCCGACAAAACAGTGTCAACTTCGTAGCCTTCGCTTTGTAAATTGAATTGCATTATTTCGCATAGATCAATCTCGTCGTCGACAACTAATATTTTGGGTGATTTGCTCATTTTTATTTTGTTGTTCGTTAAAAGTATGGGATGTGACGAACATCTTTCCCTTCGAGAAAATAAATTGTTGCTTCAGCAATATTCTCAGAATGATCGGCAATACGTTCAATGTTATCAACCATTTCTTTAATGGTTATAAAACTAGTAATAACCTTTTTCTTTTCATCAAACTCTTTACTTTTATCAATGGCTGTTTTCAACATTATTTTATTGAGTTTGCCTATTTCAGAGCTATTTTTGATCACCCATATTGCATTTTCTTTGTTTTGTTGGACAAAAGATTGTAATGCTCTTTTAAGTAATTCCATGCTGGATTGAAACATTGAAATAATCAATTCAGATAGTTCGTTGTATACTTTCAGGCTTTTGATATTTTGAAGAAAATCGACTAAAAGCATAGCATGATCGCCAACTCGTTCGAGGCTAAGTACAATTCTGTAGGCCGAAATTATTTGACGTATTTCAGATGCAACTGGCTTATACAACACTATGGTTTTTATAA
>JAQIBQ010000292.1 GCA_027859005.1 Prolixibacteraceae bacterium
TTTAATGTTTTACAAATTTGTTATTGCGTTTTTTTGTAAATTTAGTTTGTCAACAAAAATATTCTCGAGATTAAAAATTATTGATGTGATAATATTATAAATGAGATTATTTAATAAAGCCAAAAATTATGAAACAGAAAACAAAACTAATTGCGATCACTACTATGTTTGCAATAATTATTGGGGCTTGTGACTTTCTATTCCTCGACCCGCAAGTGTCGATAAAAAATGTGGAATGGAGATTATCTCATTACAGATATCTAAATTCTATTGATGAAAATCTTGAAAATGGGACAGCTGAAATTTTAAATATTCTAGAACAAACACTAACTTTTAAGGAAGATGGTACATTTTCAGGTAAATACATAGCTCTCTTAATTGAAGGGATTAGTGATTCAGATACAACCGGATTTTGGACTTTGGATGAGTTCAATGATCGTTTAAATATTTGGACAGATGAAACACATCAAGCTAATTTTCATGTACTTTCCTTAACCGATTCACTTTTGGAATTACAAGTTTCTGATGATGCAAAATATTTGTATGATGATTTTCTTGAACTTTATAGCGAAGCATTACTAGAGGAACCTTTGGTTTTTGTTTATTCCAAACAAGGAACAACTATTCCTGTTTCAAACAATAATTCATTTATTGATGAAAGAGATGGTCATGAATATTCTATTGTGAGCATTGGAACACAAACATGGATGGCTGAAAATCTGGCTTATTTACCAGAGGTTTATTCACCTATCCAGTCATCTGCTTCTTCAACCGAACCAAGGTTTTACGTTTATGATTATTTAGGAGGAGGAAGTGTTGCAGCAGCAAAAGCAACAGAAACTTTTAAAACATACGGTGTTTTGTATAACCATGTTAGTGCTACAAAAGTTTGCCCTTCAGGATGGAGGCTTCCCACGGTTAGTGACTGGACTCAATTAGAAAATCAATTTGGCGGTAATAATAATGCAGGCAATGCTTTAAAAGAAATTGGTACAGCACATTGGACTAAAGAAGGAGAGTGGTCAGGAGGTACTAATGAGAGTGGATTTACAGCATTGCCTGGTGGTTTTATGAATGCTAGTAGAAGTGGTTTTTACGATATTAATGATGTTGGTTTATGGTGGTTGGCTGATTATGGAACAAATGAAAGTGAAGCATGGCGCCGTGATCTGAGTCACAACCAAATTGATGTTGGTGATCATATTTATTCTACTGATAATGGTTATTCGGTACGTTGTATAAAAGGAGAATCGGATACGGAGGAAAATATTTTTGGTCAAATGAAAGATCCCCGTGATGGATTTGAATACAATACTGTTAAAATAGGGGACCAAACTTGGATGGCTGAAAACATGGCATTATTGCCTAATCAAATTAAAGAGCCGGGTTACAACTCATACGATGAACCCGTTACCTATGTTTATGATTTTTACGGCGGATACCGCAACGATGCAATGGAAAACCCATATTGGCAAACCTATGGCGCTTTGTACAATTGGCCTATGGCTCAATTTGTTTGTCCAAAAGGTTGGACTCTTCCTTCTAAAGAAGATTGGGAGATATTGGCGAATGAAGCAGGAGGAAAAGAGAGTGCAGGTATTGCTTTAAAAGAAGCAGGCACAGAATATTGGAAATCACCAAATAATGCTGCTAAAAATACCAGTGGTTTTACAGCCCTGCCAGGAGGTCTTGTTAATAATGGATTCTTTGCAATAGGTGAATTTGGACATTGGTGGTCCAGTTCTCCAGATGGAATAACGAGTGCATTTCGCAGAGATTTGAGTTATAATAGTACTGATTTAGGTTTTCATTCCTACACAAAAAGTCACGGTTATTCAGTGCGTTGCATCAAAGAAAAAATTGCAGAGGAAACTTTTATCGATTCCCGTGATGGCAGCGAATATAAAACGGTGAAAATAGGTAATCAAGTGTGGATGGCTGAAAACCTTGCCTATATTCCTTTCGACCCACCTTACAACCATAATATTAATTACCCTTCAGATCAGTTGGGCGATAAGGAACTGGAATTAAATACACCTCGTTATTATGTATACGATTTTTATTATCCTTATCGAACAGGATTATGGTTGTTAGAAAATTTTAAAACCTATGGTGTTTTGTACAATTGGTACGCTGCAGAAGATGCTTGTCCTGCAGGATGGCATTTACCTTCGAACGATGAATGGATAACGCTAGCAAATAACGCGGGAGGAAAAACAAGTGCAGGAAGAAATCTAAAAATTAGTAACCAAAATTATTGGTGGGAATATAATACACCAGTAGATAATAGTACCGGGTTTTCTGCCTTGCCAGGAGGATTTGTCGATCGAGTAGATAATGAATACGAAGCAATGGGCAAATGGGGATTTTGGTGGACCAGTACTGAAAGTGGAAATGTTACAGCTTATGGTAAAACCTTTGCGATTGAAAGAGATTTGAGTTACGATCATGCAGATTTAGGCGAGCATTCTAGACAAAAAGATCAAGGATGTTCAATAAGATGTATTCGTGATTGAATTGAATAGTTTAATCTAAAGGAATAAATTTTTAACTTACAGTAAATCAAAAAAATACTCTCTTATGAAAAAAAATATCGTTCTGATTGTAATTTTTACAGTGCTGTTTTCTTGCAATACATCAAAAGAAACTGCCTATTACAACTCCGATTTTCAAATCAATTTTGGAAATAGTGGAGGGTTTACGAATAACACTATGGAGTATTTAATTAATGGCGATGGTGCTATTTTTAAGGTACAAGAAAATGAAAAGTTATATGTCAAGTCGTTGAAAAAAAAGGATCTAAAAAAACTGAAAGAATCATTTTTAGAAAATGATTTCAAAAATATAGAGCTAAATCATCCTGGGAATTTAAGTTATTTCATAGCAGTGAAATCTATTGATTATAAGAATACGATTAAGTGGTCCGATTCAAACGACAGTGAAAAAGCCGAGTTGCTTTATAAAAATTTACTTTCAACCATTAAAGACTAAGAATATGAAACCGTATCTGATATGTATTGCGTTCGCTCTTTTTTCCCTCGCATCTTTCGGGCAAAATAATAATATGCGAACAAAACAGAAGAAACAAGCTCATCCTATAAATGCAAACATAACTTCTACCATAATTAATGGACAAAACAACCTAAAGTCTGCTTCAACTGGGATCTTCCCGTC
>JAQIBQ010000315.1 GCA_027859005.1 Prolixibacteraceae bacterium
ATTTAATATATAAAATTAAATCGAGTGTAGATTTTTTGAATACAATTCAATTGCAGTTAACTTTTGTAAATTTTGGTTTGAGTATCAGCCTGTGCTATTTTAAAATATCCCGTAGTGCAGAAGCGGGCGGGCAAAAACTTTTTTTTTCTTGTACCAACCTTCAATTTATAATGGAACTCATGATTTACGCTCTGCTCCAATTGAGGCCCCCTCCTGAATAGGCGACTCTGGTAAGCCAACCCTACAACTGATTTCCACCCTGCCTGCGGCAGGCATCTCAATTGAGCTTGCGAAATCGGCGGTAGCCAATTACAACATGCTGTGAATTTAAATTGCCGTTCACTGCTTCTCGGCACACATAAGTTAAGTGGCGGATTGCGTGTGTTTTACTGTCTGTGTACTCACTAAAATTGGAGCGGATTTGAATTTCAGAATTTACACTAAAACTGCCATGATCATTTACAAAATATTAGCGGTAGTTATTTTTTGATTCTTACATAAACATGTTTTATCGATTTATTTTCAACGTCTCTTTCTTCTATCTCAAACTCTGAATCCAAGGATTTTATCATTGGTGTTAATTTAATAAAGCCGTAGTTCCTTGGGTCGAAATCAGGTTTCTTTTTATTCAATAAACCACCGACTCTTGCCAAGAATGCCCATTCTGTATCATCAGCTAAATCATCAATAGTTGATTTAATCAAATTAATTAGACCGTTATCAATACTATCGTACTCAACAACTGATTTTTTAGCTGAAGTAGATATTGAATTTATGGTTCCTGATTCTTGATTAGAATTTCTAAGCTTGGAGATAATTTCTATATAAATGAACTTATCACATGCAACAATAAAAGGTTTTGGAGTCTTTTTTTCACCTATTCCTATTACTAATTTACTAGATTCTCTCAAACGTGTTGCTAATCTTGTAAAGTCACTATCACTTGAGACAATACAGAAACCATCAATCTTTTCACGATGAAGAATATCCATAGCATCTATAATCATTGCTGAATCTGTCGCATTTTTACCTGTTGTGTAACTATATTGTTGAATAGGAGTAATGGCATGTTCTAATAATGCAGGTTTCCATCCAGAGACAGTTGGTTTTGTCCAGTCACCATAAATTCTTTTTATTGAAGGAATACCAAACTTTGTAATTTCATCTAGCATGCCTTTAATATTTGCATATGGAATATTATCAGCATCTATCAGAACTGCTAAACTTAAATCTGTGTTTACTTCACTCATATTTTGAATTTTATATTATTTCTATTTCTTTCAAATTAAATATTGCACGCATTTTTTTGCATTATTGTTAACGATAAATTGTCGAGTAAGCAAGAGGAATTTGGCTACGCCGATTTAGGTTTCACTCCAATTCTCACCAAGCCCCTCATTCCGAGCACTCGGGATGCTTGATAGTCTCCCATCACAAGGCTCCTGTTATACAGATCATTGCTAATTTAACAAAATTAATAACAGCAATGGCTAGTTGGAGTAACCAACTTTTCAATGGTAAAATAAATTTGGATACTGAATCCGTACCCGATCTAACCATTTACATGTCTTCGTTAAACTTGTTCGATAGCGTTTATACCGTTTGCTTGCCCAACGTACAATACGGATTCGCCGTAATCGGAAAACTTTAGAGAGTTCATAACCTCTGAATTTGCCATAGTAATTGATCCATCCCCGAATTATTGGATTCAGGCGTTGGGCAATACCTACAACACTTTTGAAAGTCATTCGCTCAATTTTAAGTTCTCCAAGTTCGTCTGCGAATCGTTTGCGTGAACTAATACTGATGGCACAGTCATATCCAAGAAATAAGTTTCCTGTTTTCTTGGATTTAGTGGTACGTGGTTGAAACGAAAAACGAAGAAAATCGAACTTGACTTCTTTGTGTTTCCCTTGTATCATATTGAAAAATTGTGTGGGAGAATTTTAATTTGTTAGGCTTATGCGTACTTTTTGTCTTGCCAGACAGGCAATATCTTATCTGATTTAACTATTTTCCAATTTTCCCTACAATTCAATAATACAACTACTTTGCTCTCATATATAAGTAATTACAAATATTAAAATTGAAATTTTGTTGGCAATTTTATGCATTTTGATGTAACTTTAGGAAATAGAATCATCACACCTATCGTCACACTACTAAATTGTATCCAATGGCTAAAGTTAAGTATGTCCTCAACAAATCACGCCAATATTCAAACGGTGAATATCCAATTTTCTTGAGAATCCATCATAAAAGTAAACGAAAACTGGTTTCCACTAAAGAATCAGTAACCAAAGATTTTTGGAATGAAAAAGAAGGAAGAATAGTGCCAACATCAAAATACAAAGAAGAAAAACGGAAATTGGAACTTATTAATTCAATCCTGCAGAAAAGGCTCTCAGAACTCCGATTGAATATTATTAACCTGGAAAACCGGAACCCATATTATACCATTCAGGATGTTTCTGACCTTTTCGATGCTAAAAGGACATCAACTTCGATTTTCAGTTATTATAAGACACTCAGAAATCGCTTAGAATCCTCGGGTAAGTTTGGGAACGCTGCCGTGTACCTGAGCACCCATAACAGTTTAAAAACATTCATGAAGGGAAAAGATATCACTTTTGATGAGCTAAACTATAAAAACCTGATCGATTATGAAGCCTATTTACTGGAAAATGGACGCCGCATCAATACCGTTTCACACTACATGAGAAACTTCCGCTCAGCATATAATAAAGCCATAAATGAAGGATTGGCTCAAGAAGAATTGTCTCCGTTTAAAAAATACAAAGTTAAAAACGAGAAAACCGTTAAACGGGCCATTGTCAAAGGGAGCATTTCAGAGCTAAAAAACCTTGACTTCTCGGATAAACCTGACTATAATAAAGCGATGGATTATTTTCTGTTTAGCTTTTACTGCCGAGGAATGTCTTTTGTTGATTTGTCGTATTTGAAGGTTAATCAAATTATTGGTGATCGATTGAATTATACCAGGCATAAAACCAGCCAAAAGTTCACCATCAAAATAACTCCAGCAATGTTGGATATTATCAGAAAGTACAATACGCTTGACAATGTTGAAAGTTATCTTTTCCCGATTATTACTGATCCGGAAAAGAATCCTTACAAACAATATAGGTACCAGCTAAGTTTTATAAACAAGAATTTGAAGTCAATAGGTAAAATGTTAAAACTTGAAATTCCACTAACAACCTATATTTCCCGCCACTCTTGGGCAACCATAGCCAAAAGAGAAGGAATTGCAACCGCAATAATTTCTGAAGGTCTGGGACATGAAACCGAGCGCACCACACAGATCTATCTTGATAGTTTCGAAAATCAAGTTCTCGATGACGCCAACGACCTTATCACTTACATTTAAGTACTTTTTATTTTCAGTGTTTTTAAATAATGTTAATCTAATCAACACACACAATAAAATGATAATTGTCATGTTTATAGATTTGAAAGGGTAAAATAATTAAGACATTTTGAGGGTGTTTTTGAATAGTAACATTCAAAAATACTTTATATGAATAGTATTAAACTTCAAAACTTTCTAAAACTTCATTTGAAAGCCAATGCTTAGTTTTATCTGATGGTCATTTCTGTGAATTAATCTCGTTTAATAAAACTGCTGATATTATTAAGTACCGGCAATTAATGGAAAAGAAGAACCAAGAAGCATACTTTGTCCATCTAGACAACCTTCTTCATGTTAACGGTGATTCCAAAGACTATTTGAAATGCCTTCAAAAGCAGTACGTTGATTCCCTTGATGAATTTATCGATTATTCAGACTACGTAATTCATAAACGCTTAGTAATTAAAGATAAATATGATAATCTATTCTCTTTTGATGATCTCTCCACTTACGTAAAACAAAAAATCTCTCAGTTTATTTCTATACAGAGATACAGCCTAAATTGTTTCCTTAAGAAACTTGATACTCAAGAAAATCAGATCAAACCGACCACATTAAAATGGATGGCCACAAAAACTGATTTCATTGAAATGACAAATGCACTTTTTGAAGGAGGATTTATTAGAGGAGATAAAACAGATATTTCGAAGAAAGAATTCATCAAAACAATGTGCAATATGTTTGGTGTTGATTGCTCCAATTGGGAAATTACCCTGAGTAAGGCCATGTTGAGGGAAAATTCTGCAAAGTTTACCGACAAGCTAAAACGCACAATATCAAAATATAACGACACTGTGATTAACATATAAAACAGGTAAGTTACCTATACTTACCTGTTTTAACCCCTGTTTTTCATGACATTTATCACTTTTCATTTCCCATGACACTGAATTCCAATCACTTAAAAATTCGTCCCAAATAATATTACAGGTAAGTAAAGGTAACTTACCAATTCAGAATTATTTATACTTATACTATTGCAGGCAGTATTCACCAATTCACACTGCCATGGACGTAATCACAATTGAAAGTCAGGCTTTCTCCAAGTTATTATCCAATTTGGAAAACCTTACAAAGGAAATCCATTCTCAGAATCATGAGAGCAAACCACCAAAAGAAAAAGAACAACCCAAAAGTAAATTACACTCGGGCGATCAATGGCTGGTCAATAATGAAGTATGTGAGTTACTGAAAGTGACAAAAAGAACACTTCAAAATTACCGCGACAATTTCATCTTACCCTATTCCCAAATTGGCCGGAAAGTCTATTACAAAGCTTCTGATGTACAAGACCTCCTCGAAAAAAATTACATAATTCTCGACCCACCATAAAAAAGATTCAATTTCTCATTGCCTTTACTCCTTCTCCTTGAGAGCCTGTCCCGAATTTTCGGGAAGAAGGTCAGGATGAGGTGAATTCTTTGTCTAATAATCTCAATACTAATATCTAATATCTCTTTATATGTACATCTATAAACACAACCTAGTTGGATCCAGTGTTGAATACATTTGGAGCAAGAAAAACAAGAAGCCTATTGAAGAACTTGACAATATTGTCATTCATTATACTGCAGGTGCCAACGCCGTTTCTTCTGCAAAGTATTTGGCTGCAGACAACACTCCCGTATCGGCACATTTAGTTATTGCACGAGATGGTAGTATTTTTCAAATCGTGGATTTCAATACACAAGCTTGGCATGCAGGCAAAAGTAAATACCGTAAAACCGAAGGGTTAAATGCCTTTTCAATTGGTATTGAGTTAGAAAACTACGGTTTACTTAAAGAAAAAGACGATAAATACTATACGTGGTTTGGCAAACGAGTTCCAGAAAAGCAAGTCGTTGAATTAATAAATATCCAAACTGGATTTCCAGCTTTTTGGCAAACGTATACCTATCTGCAACTAAAAACACTAAGAGAGGTTTGTCAGAAACTACTTAGTTGCTATCCTATAAGAAGAATTGTTGGCCACAGTGAAATTAGCCTAACAGGCAAAATTGATCCTGGTCCAGCATTCCCTCTGAACGATTTCAGCGAACTAATCTATCGTTAACATTAACATCAAACCTCCACTTTCTCCTTTTTCACCTTTTCCTTGAGGAGAAAGCCGGGATGAGGTGAATAATTCGCGAAGCAATCTTTTCTTAACCTCAACCTTTATCTCAACCTAAGAATATGAACATCCCAATCACACTCATCACCTACGCCCTTACCAACAAAGTTGTCAACCAACTGAAGTTGTACCTGTATTTGAAGAGTGTGTGTAGTGGTCATTTTAAATTGAATGATAAAAATATTGAGCTAGCATGCGAATACCTTGGTTTGAAAACAGAAAAGACCTTTCACAAAAACCTCCATTGGTTGATCTATTACAA
>JAQIBQ010000365.1 GCA_027859005.1 Prolixibacteraceae bacterium
ATACTTTTCTATTGGAAAGAAGAGCTGAATCGCAAATAGCAAAAGCCTCTAATACTTCAAGCAACGAGATCATTGACTTTGCCCTCACAAGCAACAATGGGCTTCCGATTAAACCAAAATCGATGATTAATTACATCATTGCATTGATGTTGGGATTCATTTTTCCTGCTGTTATTTTAGCACTTAGGGAATTCTTCAACATGAAGGTTGATTCTCCTGAAGTGGTTAAGAAACTCACAAATAAGCCTATTATTGGATACATTCCTAACTCTGGAGAGAATCCCGACATGAGCATCTCAGATGATCCGAATTCATCATGGGCCGAAGCTTTTAGAATAGTAAGAGCAAAACTACAATTCACTATAAAAGACACGAAAAACCCTGTGGTATTGGTAACATCGTCTGTGCCAAGCGAAGGAAAATCATTTATTGCCATCAACATTGCATCGGTAAATGCCATCGCCGGTAAAAAAACGGTTTTAGTTGGTTTTGACTTGCGTCGGCCCCAAATTGCGCAACGTTTCCATTTAGATAAGAACAAGGGGGTAAGCAATTACTTAATTGGAGAATTAACACTCGATGAAATAATTCAAAAAACAAACAATCCAAATCTAGATATTATTGCCTCAGGTATTATTCCTCCAAATCCGGCCGAGTTAATTGCAGATGATAAAACAAAAACGTTATTGGCAGAATTAAAGAAAAAATACGACTACATTGTTTTGGATACAGCACCCATATCACCAGTGTCTGATTCACACCACTTATGCACCTTAGTAGATACAAATGTATTTGTGGTAAGAGATAAATATACCCATAAAAACATTCTTCAAAACTCTATTGAAGAACTAAAGAGTAACAAAGTTGAAAACTATTCAATTATCATTAACGACATTCAATTAAACAAGAAGTCTTATGGTGGTAGCTATGGATATAACTACGGGTATAAATACGGTTATAAATATGGCTATGGATACGGCAATACTGCTGAAAAACGTAAAAAAGGAAAGAAAAAAGCATAAAAATTCAAGGCGCATTCATTTGCGCCTTTTTGTATCTATAGTAAGGCAGCTATATCCCCTTCCGAACAGCGTCCTGCCGAGTGTAAATCATTAAGGCTTACTTTTAGTACAAATACAAAAGTTGAATGTATATTTATTTTTTAAAAAGTTGGGGCTTGAAAAATGGATTGTAGGTTACCAAACTAAAGTTATAGCCAGAAGAATCTTAAAAAAAGCCTTGAGTAATTTATTTTCATCAATGAGATGAACTATGATGACGATTTCCATAGCTTACGGATGAAAATACCAAAAATTGCAAACAGTTATAATCCTACATCTCGATACTGGATACTTGATACTTAATACTTGATACTTAATACTTAATACTTGATACTTAATACTTGATACTGGATACTTGATTCTGGATACTTGATACTGGATACTTGATACTGGATACTTCTTTTATGGAAAATAACAAAAAGCAATGGTTTGCCGTTTATACCAAATCCCGAGCTGAAAAAAAAGTTCAGTTAGAATTGGAATTTCAGGGAATAGAAAATTTTCTTCCCATACATAAAAAGCTACGTCAATGGAGTGACCGAAAAAAGTGGGTTGAAGCACCACTCATTTCGGGTTATATCTTTGTATACATTGAGGCGATAGAATACGATAGAGTACTTCGAACCAACGGAGTTGTCTCTTACGTACGTTTTGAAGGCAAGGCTGCCATTATCCCTGAAAATCAAATTAACAACCTAAAACGCTTACTCCAACAATCAGAACTGGCCATAAAAGTTTCTACCAAAAATTTCACAAAAGGAGATGAAATTGAAGTATTGGGAGGTCCATTAATGGGTTTACAAGGAACCTTAATTTTGGTAAAAGGAAAGAAAAAAGTTGCGATTCAACTAAAACAACTAAATATTGCGTTTACAGTTGAACTAGCATTGACTGATATCCGGAAATTGTAAGCTCCATTACAATTAATTTTAAGTGCTCCAAACCTTTCTTCTTTCAAGGCTTCAGGTTGACCAAAACCTTGAATTGCTATAACAAGAATGAGACTAAGAAAGGTTCGCTATAAAGTTCGGATGGAAATTGCAACTATATTTATACCAATTTGTATTTTGTTATGTATTATCAC
>JAQIBQ010000415.1 GCA_027859005.1 Prolixibacteraceae bacterium
AGGTTAGTTTATGAAAGGTAAAGGTAGTTGGCTCCTATTGATGGGCCTAATTGTTATTGCGGCAATATTGGGTATTGTTTTCCCAGGCAGTGCTGAGTTAGCTGATGACCCAAACTTAAATACTGGTGATACAGCATGGATGCTATCAGCCACAGCATTAGTTTTATTAATGACTCCTGGGCTTGGATTCTTTTATGGTGGCATGATTCATCCTCGCCACATTATATCAACTATTCTACAAAGTTTTATTGCAATGGGAATTGTAAGTGTACTTTGGATAGTTGTTGGATTTAGTCTTGCTTTTGGAGATAGCATTGGAGGTGTAGGTACTGGAATTATCGGAAACCCTCTCACATTTTTCATGTTTAGAGGCGTTCACGGGGCAACTGACCCCGACTTAGCTCCTACCATACCTTTGGCACTATTTGCCATGTTCCAATTGAAATTTGCAATTATCACTCCAGCTCTTATCACAGGATCATTTGCCGGTAGAGTTCGATTTAGAGCATACATGCTATTTATGGTGTTATTTACATTATTTATTTACGCACCATTAGCCCACATGACCTGGCATCCAAATGGCCTATTCCGGAACTGGGGTGTTCTTGATTTTGCAGGAGGTACTGTTGTACACATGTCTGCTGGTTTTGCAGCACTTGCTGGTGCTATCTTTTTAGGTAAAAGAAAAGATTACAATAAAGAAATACAACCAGCAAATATCCCATTTGTACTTTTAGGGGCAGGCTTACTTTGGTTTGGATGGTTTGGCTTTAACGCAGGATCAGCACTTGGCGCAAATTCAACAGCAACTCTTGCGTTACTGAATACAAATACGGCATCTGCTGCAGCAATGCTTGCATATATCTTCTTCGATGCTGCAAGGGGTAAAAAACCTTCGGCAATGGGTGCTGCTATTGGATTAGTAATTGGATTAGTTGCCATTACACCTGCGGCTGGTTTTGTTAATGTTGGTTCAAGTATTTTTATTGGAGTAATTGCAGCAATTGTAAGTAACCTTGCAATTAACTACTTCGGGCATAAATCAAATATCGACGATACACTCGATGTATTTCCAGCTCACGGTGTTGGTGGTATAACTGGTATGATTTTAACTTCTGTTTTCGCAAATGATGTTGGCTTAATTTATGGCGAATTTAAAACTTTTGGTTTTCATATTCTGGCACTAGTAATTGTTACCGTATTTGCTTTAGGTGGATCGTTCCTTCTATATTGGATTACCGATAAAATTATAGGAATGCGTGTAAGTCCTAATTCGGAAAAAATTGGTCTTGATCTTAGCCAACACAATGAATCTTATGGCTTTGAATACAAGAATCACGAATAAAATATTAATAAAGATGTGTGTGTGTGATTATCTGAAAAGATAACACATTTGATGGGGAAGTCGCTTTATAAGCGGCTTCTTTTTTTGCTTCATATTTTCAAAAGTTGTATACTTATATCGCATCAACTATTAACTTAGTAAATCTTTAACCCACGAATAATGAAACCTCTATCGAAACTAGCTTTAAGCACACTTTCAATAAGTGTCTTTATCTTCTTTTCAGCCTGCAACTTCAATCAAGAAAAAACCCCTGTAGAAAAAGTTGGACAACTAAGTATTGATGGCGTTCATTTAGTTGATCAAAAAGGAAAGCCAATTCAATTAACTGGCATGTCGTTATTTTGGAGCCAATGGATAGGCAAGTACTATAACTATGATTGCATTAAATGGTTAAAAGACGATTGGAAATGTACGGTAGTTAGAGCAGCTTTAGCAGTAGGTTCTGGCGGATACACTACTAACCCTGAAAAAGAACTTGAAAAAATTGAAACCGTAATTGATGCAGCAATAGATATAGGAATTTATGTTATTGTAGATTTTCATGCACACCAAGCAGAATTTAATTTAGAAGCTGCAAAAACCTTCTTTGGTCATATTTCCCAAAAATATGGTAATTACCCAAACATTATTTACGAAATATACAATGAGCCCTTAATGGTTTCTTGGAGCGAAGTTATCAAACCTTATTCCGAAGCAGTTATTGAAGTAATTCGTGAAAACGATCCGAACAATATAATTGTTTGCGGTACGCCACGTTGGTCGCAATTGGTAAACGAAGCCGCCCTCGATCCAATTGATGGTGAAAATATCGCTTACACTCTTCATTTTTATGCCGGAACTCATAACAAACGGCTTATGGAAATTGGAGACGAAGCAATTGAGAAAGGCTTGTGCATTTTCGTAACTGAATATGGAACAACGGAAGCAAATGGCGATGGACCAGTTTACGTATCTGAAACATTAGAATGGTACGAATGGATGAATAAAAACAAAATTAGTCACTGCAATTGGTCAATTGCCGACAAAGCTGAATCATCTGCAGCACTAACTATTGATGCCGATTCCTTAGGAGGCTGGGGCGAAGATTTAATTAAACCTTCGGGCAAATTGGTACGTAAAGAGTTACTGAAAAAATACAAGCAACTATTAAAATAAGAATAATATGAAACCAGCTGATATTGCAAAAATGATTAATCACTCTATTCTTCATCCAACTTTTACCGATGAAGACTTGAAAAGAGAATGTGAAATAGCAAAAAAATATAAGGTTGCCACAGTTTGCGTTAAACCATACCACACTGCACTGGCACTCGAAATCCTTAAAGATTCAGATGTTGCAATATGTGCAGTTATTGGTTTTCCGCATGGCAATAGTACCACCCAACTAAAAATTGAAGAAACTAAGAAAGTGATTTCCGATGGAGCAACAGAAGTTGATATGGTAATTAATATTGGGAAAGCCCTTCAAGCAGACTGGAATTATATTCAAACAGAAATCGAAAGAATAAACCAAACTTGCCTATCAAGAAATGCCATATTAAAGGTTATTTTCGAAAACGACTTCCTCCCAGACGACACTACAAAAATTAAACTTTGTGAGATTTGCAGTAATGCTAAAGTTGCTTTTGTAAAAACCTCAACCGGTTATGGTTTTGTGAAAAATAATGAAGGAACATATTCATACAAAGGTGCCACTGAACAGGACTTGAAATTAATGCGAAAACATTCAGATTCTTCAGTTGAAATTAAAGCCGCTGGTGGCGTAAGAACTTTTGACGATATTATTAAAGTTAGAGAACTTGGAGTTACGAGAGTAGGCGCTACTGCAACAATAGCAATAATGGAAGAAGCAGCTAAAAGATTATAAAATTGACGACTAAAAATAGGATAAAGGGTGATCTTTAATTAGTTCACCTTTTTTTTTGGGGAAAATAATAATGAAACTCATAAACAATAAGAGCAAAATCTTGTATTTTGTTGCTCTAAAACCAACCTATTTAAATATGTATAGACTGTTCATATTCTTATTTATTTTCTTGTGTATCATTCCCTTTCATGGAAAATCAACGAACACACCTTTTTCAAAAGGAGTTAATTTAACCGGTTGGTTTCAGGTAGGAAGTGCACAAGAAATTCAGTTCTCGAAATATTCGCGCACCGATTTTGAGAACATCCAAAGCTTGGGCTGTGACGTGGTTCGCTTACCAATTAACTTACACTTTATGACCAATGGCGAACCCAATTACACACTCGATCCTTTATTTTTACAATTTATCGATCAAGTAATTTCTTGGACTGAAGAACTTGGAATGCATCTAATTCTGGACAATCACACTTTTGATTCAGCCGTAGACACTGACCCAAATGTGGGCGAAATTCTAAAAAAAGTATGGCTTCAAATGGCCAGCCATTATTTAAATTCTTCTACTCAAATTTATTTTGAGGTATTAAATGAGCCACACGGTATAAATGATGAACTTTGGAATACTATCCAAAAAGAAGTAATTGATGCGATTAGAACCGTTGACACAAAACATACAATTATTGTTGGCCCCGCAAGTTGGAATAGCTATAATAACTTAGAAAAGATGCCTGTTTATTCAGACGATAATCTGATTTACACCTTTCATTTTTACGATCCATTCATATTTACACATCAAGGAGCAAGCTGGACCGATATGGATGCATTAGCTGGAGTACCATTTCCGTATGCCGAAGATAAAATGCCCGAATTTCCTGAAGAACTTAAAAGCCATTGGTCGTACAACGATTTTAAAGATTATAAGAATACCGGCACTATTGAAGCTGTTCACAATTTAATTGACATTGCTGTTAAATTTCAAGAAGAACGCAATGTTCCTTTATTCTGTGGCGAATTTGGCGTTTACGATAAAAATAGTCCAAACGAAGATAGAACATATTGGTACGGTGTTGTAAGCGATTATTTGGAAGAAAAAAATATTGCATGGACGGTTTGGGACTACCATGGAGCATTTGGAATATATACGAAAGGAAGCAATGGAATGTTTAATCACGATTTAAATGTTCCAGTTTGTGAAGCATTAGGTTTAACACCTCCAGAACAAACCGTATATGTTGCCTTGCCCGATTCTGTTGGCTTTGAAATATTCAGTGATGTAGCCGGAAAAAACATCAACAATGCAATTAACACCGATGGCGAGATTAATTTCTTTTCAACTTTTCAGCCCAACAACGGTGCTTATTGTATTGAATGGAGCGAAGCCGCAAAATACAATGCTTTAAGTTTCAACTTTAGCCCTATAAAAGACCTCTCACGATTAGTTGACGAGGGGTATGCACTTGATTTTTTTATAAAAAGTACCGACATCAATGGATCGCTTGACTTTCGATTTATTGATTCAGATACAGGAGATGACGACCATCCCTGGAGACGAAAAGTGGAAGTTAACAATACAGTTGTTGCTTGGACTGGTATTTGGGAACATGTACATATTCCATTGGCTAACTTTCAGGAACAAGGAGCATGGGAGAATGACAATTGGTATAACCCAGAAGGACTTTTCGATTGGACTGCAATTGATAAACTTGAAATAGTAGCAGAAACACAAGAAATGGGAAACCATACTTTTTGGATTGACAATATCTATATCACAAACCAAGATACTGCGCAAGTGAGAGATTATACTGCTATTGAAAACTATGATAATAATGAAAATGAATTCGTGAGTATTACTTCTCAGAATAATGGCTCCCATGTTTCACTTAAAAACAATACAAATCACAAAGTACAATATCAATTCATAAGTGCGTCGGGACAAGTAATTGAGCGTGGAAATTTTATTGATTCAAAGACATTAAACACCAATGGAATTAAAAAAGGATTGTACCTTATTTGGCTTAAGAATAGTCAAAATAAATCAATTACAAAAAAAATAATCATTCATTAATACAATGCATTTTAAATAAAAAATGAATTATTCCAAAAATAGTATGTC
>JAQIBQ010000428.1 GCA_027859005.1 Prolixibacteraceae bacterium
TTATTTATAGCAAACGATACAATAAGTGGCTTAATCAAAAACAAAGGAGAATCTAAAATTAAAAATCAAATAGAATTTAAATATTCGATGGATGAAAAAACTATTAAATATTCAGCAAAAGATATTTTTGGTTTTGAAATTGCAAACAGAAAATACATAAGCAGAGAAATTATTTTGAATAATAAAAAAGCGCATGTTTTTCTTGAATATTTAGTTGATGGAATCAAAGACCTTTACTTTTTAAGAGATAAAAACGAATATCACTTTTATATTTCTTTTGAATCAGATAGCTTAATTGAATTGAAAAATACAGAATCAATTATAGTTATTAATGGTCAATCTTATTCTAAACCCAATTTTGAATTCAAAAAAATGTTATCCTTTGCTTTTATTGATGCTCCCGAGCTTACCGAGTCAATTAATAACTTAAGCTATTCATACAATGACCTTATCGAAATAACAAAAAAATATCATGACATAACTTGTCCGAACGGTGTCTGTACAATTTATAGTAAGGCAAATGAATCAAAATCAACATTTGGAATTTCAATTGGTACTCGTTTCTCAGATTCAAACTTTAGCTTTAACACCGCTGAAAACCCAACATTTCTGAACAAATCACCAAAGTTAGAGCTGTCTTATAGTATATCAAATCTTGCTGGATTTTCAAATTTAGAGCAAGTAATTGGTATTGGATATTTTCATAATAGAATAAAGAACAAACGAAGAGAACTGATTTTCAACAACATATCAATACCCGTCTATTTGAAATATCACAAACGAATAAAGAATATAGACCCTTTTTTCAAAATTGGTTTTGAAAACACGTTCCATTTTGGCAAAAACATAAAAAATGCTCAACCAATTGTTGACATCATTGAAGAGGTAGTGACATATCAGTTTTGGGGAATACTAGGAATTGGAACAGATCTAAATATATTAAATCAAACTTTCATAATTGAGAGTAACATCATTTTAGGAAAAGGATTTAACAGAACAATATATAGCTACAGACCTACTCTTCATTTTGATAGAATCAATTTGGAATTTATGTTAGGATATAAATTTTAACCCATTTCTACTACAATTCTTTAATATACTAACCGACAAACCTTTTGTCTTTTATTTTTTTATTAAAATATTGGTATTATCACAAAAAAAACCTCGGATTACTCCGAGGTTTTTACGAATGAACTAACTAAGTTTATTTAAGCATAGGTTACTTAAATTTTTATTCATAAAGTTTATTCTATCTTATTTATTTACCAGCGATCGATCCCAATGTGATTTTTTATTTTCATCGAAAAATTAATCGTACCTAATAAATAATGCTTTGTATTGCACGTGCTGGAATAGTAATTTCTACTGCCCTATTTGCTCCAACATATAAATTAAAGGTTACATCTTTGTTGGTACTATTCATAACAACGCTTACCGTTTCTCCACTTTCGTTAACAAAAGATGTTGACTGTAAAAAACTAACACTAGAAACAGTACTGACTCTTTTAGCACCAGGACGAATAAATTTTGAAAAATGCCCAATGTAATAATACGATGGAGTATAAATGACGCGGTCGTTACGAGTATCGGCATGTATTGGAGCAAAACATAAATTACCAACATGATTGGGGCCACCTGTTTGGTCCAACAAAATATTCCAATCGGTCCAACCAACAGTACCACAATTAAAGTCGTTAATCATAGAATTTCCATAACGCTCGGCATTTGGCCAGTATTGGTATTTCTCTTCATCAAAAGCCTCATTACAACCTTCTGTAAACAATAATTTCTTATCAGGATATGCATTTTGTATTTCTTGTAAATTTTTAAACATTGGCTCTCCTCCGCGCCAAGTTTCGTACCAATGGAAACCTGTACCCCATGCATATTTCGATGCTTCTGGATCGTCGAATATAGTATTGGCACGGTGCGTAATTAAATCACGATTATGATCCCATACCACAATTTTTTTATCGCCGAACCCAGCTTGCTCCATTACAGGACCTAAATGATTCTTCAAGAAATCGCGTTCTTCTTCGGCGGTATAAATACAAGACTCCCAACGCTGTGTAGCCATAGGTTCGTTCTGTATTGTAATTCCCCAAACATCAATCCCTTCATTTTCGTATGCTTTAATAAATTTGGTATAATATTTTGCCCAAGCATCATAAAACTCTGGTAATAATTTCCCACCTTTCAACATATCTTTATTGCTTTTCATAAAAGCAGGAGGGCTCCAAGGACTCGCATAAAAAAGCATCGATCCACCTGCATTTTTTATCGCTCGGTGTATCATTGGCAAACGGAATTCTTTATCGTGTTCAATCGAAAATGTTTTTAACTCTTTATCTCCCTCTTCAATATAGGTAAAACTACCACTACTGAAATCACAACTATGTATAGGAACCCTCATTAAAGTATAGTCAATTCCTGTTTTTCCATAATAAGCATTGAGTAATTCCTGCTGTTTTTCTGAAGAAAGTTTTGCAAAAACTTCGGCCGATGCATCTGTTATAGCACCACCAATTCCAATGAATGTTTGAAAGGTATTGTTCGGATTTACAAAAATTGAATTTTCGGTTTCAGTAGGCTGATCTCGTTTTACAAATTGAGTTTCAAGAGTTTTGCTTAAACGCAAATTAGTTTCTTTAGCAGTGGTAAAAACAGTTACAGTTTTTACTTCATCATTACTATTTGACAATAAGGTTGAAGGCAAAAAAACAGCAACTATAACTAGAAAAAAGAGTGTATTACTTTTCATCAGTATTGAATTTTTCAAAAGCGTAAATATGTTATTTTATAGAAAGTGAAGTAAACTAAAGTTACACTAGAATACTATTCTATTTAGTAAAAAAGTGGATCAAAGTTTCATTCCGAAAACATAACAAACTACAATTATGCACATTACGATAATGAAAATTCGTTAAAAAAGTAGTTAGAATAGTAAAAAAAGTCTATTCATATTTATGAATTAAGCTTCATCACAAGCGTCTCAAAGTTGTTTCGATCACCAGCAGCTTTATTTTTAATTTTGACTCTATAATTGTAAATGGTATTTACTGAGTATCGCAACAATTTTGCAATACGTGCACTGTCAGTAATTCCTAATCGTATTAATGCAAAAATTCTTAATTCGGTATTTAAAAGCTCATTTTTCTTTACAACAATTCTTTCTTCTTCGATTAAAAGTGCATTTAATTCATCAACAAAATTTGGATATATAG
>JAQIBQ010000473.1 GCA_027859005.1 Prolixibacteraceae bacterium
ATGCTTTACATTTATACTTCTGTTTAACATGTAAAATTTAAGTCATGAGTACAATAACCCACGAACTCGACCGCATTGCAATCACCGTAAAATCACATATGCTCCTTAGGCAATTGTTAAAAGAAAACCCCACGCTCGAAGAAATTATGCGAAATGCAAGAAATGAAACCGAGGCATTGATCGGTGTGAGAAACTGGGTGTTGGATAAAATTAAAAAAAATGAAGATGCTCATAATTTTTATAAAAGGGAAACCCATGGAAGGGTAGCATTTGAGAAACTGACCTGGAAGGATTTTGCTGCGATCCGTATTTTGGATTATATTGACAATGCAGGCCGGGAATTTGAAGATCAGAACCTACGAGGAGAAATTGCCAAAAGCAATCCTATTCAACTTATTTGGCTTGCAGTGACACATGGTACCGGAGGAGCAAAACCATATTTTTTTAAGGATATGTTAATGCTTTTCCGACAATTCACAGGTGTATATAAGAGGAATATTCCACCGCAAGAAAAAGTTGAAGAATGGATGGATAGATGGTGTTCTGGCCTCGACCCCAGGATTATTAAACTAAGAGAAGAAAACCGGGAACGGATTCTAAAGATCATCATTAGTAAAATTGATAAAGGAGAAATAAGTGATACTAAATTCTATTTTTCAACAGGAATATCACAAGAGCAAAAATATCTGAAAACTCTTGATTGGTGGGATGATCGATTATTTCATTTACACTTTGCTGTTCGATCACCCGACTTATTAAATGAATTACTCGACAACTCTCTTGATCCGGATACAATGAAAATTTTGTATAAAGCAGAGGCAAAAGGAATTCCCTTTTTTGTAAATCCGTATTATCTTTCCTTATTGCATGTGAGGGTACCCTATTTTGCTATTGGTGCCGACCTGGCCATTAGGCATTACGTAATTTACAGTCAGCAATTGGTTGATGAATACGGAAACATAGTAGCTTGGGAAAAAGAAGATAAAGTAAAACCCGGAGAGCCCAATGCAGCTGGTTGGTATTTACCAAACGAACATAATATCCACAGGCGTTACCCCGAAGTGGCAATTTTAATCCCCGATACTATGGGTCGGGCATGCGGAGGTTTGTGTGCTTCATGTCAACGAATGTATGACTTCCAAAGAGGAAACCTGAATTTTAATTTAGATAAACTAAAACCCAGAAAAACATGGGACGAAAAGTTAGAAACTCTACTTGATTATTTTGAAAATGATTCTCAATTAAGGGATATATTAATCACAGGCGGTGATGCTTTGATGAGTTCGGATAAGTCACTTGAAAAAATTCTGGACAAGATTTACAGGATGGCTGCAAATAAAGTCGAAGCAAATAAGAAAAAACCCATTGGTGAAAAATATGCACATTTTTTACGGATAAGGCTGGGTAGCCGTTTGCCGGTTTATCTACCACAATGAATTACGCCTGAACTCGTAAAAATATTGGGGGACTTTAAAAAGAAAGCTGTCAAAATTGGAATAAAACAATTTTTTATTCAAACCCATTTTGAATCTCCTATGGAAGTAACACCTGAAGCACGTGATGCGATTAAACTTCTAAACACAGCCGGCTGGACCATTACAAACCAGCATGTATTTACAACTGCGGCTTCCAGAAGAGGTCATGCCGCAAAGCTTCGGAAAGTATTAAACGAAATAGGTATTATCAATTATTATACTTTTAGTGTAAAAGGGTATATGGAGAATAATCACAATTTTGCCACCAACGAAAGAGCAGTTCAAGAACAGATGGAAGAAAAGGTGATCGGTAAAATTCCTGAAAAGTATTATTCAATTATCAAAGATTTTCCAAACAATGCTGGTTCAATTGTAAAAGACATGTCTGACCTGATGAAAAAAAGTGGTTTGCCATTTTTAGGTACCGACAGGAATGTGCTTAATTTACCTGGAGTAGGGAAAAGTCTGACCTTTCGCACCATCGGTATTACTCGTTATGGGCGGAGGATTCTAGAGTTTGAACTGGATCACACCAGAAACCATAGCCCTTTGATGAAAAAAATGGACAAAGTGATCATTATTGAATCCAAATCCATTAGTGAATACCTTCGCCAGCTTGAAGACATTGGGGAAGATATAATTGATTATGAAAGCATCTGGGGTTACTCAATTGGTGAAACAGAACAGCGAATTCCTATATATGATTATCCAGATTATAATTATAAAGTCACTGAGAATTACACAAACCTTAAATTGGATGCTTATATTTGAACAATTTAATCTTATTTGTTGCTGAAATATAATTGGATTGTAGTATTCAATAGATCGTTAGATTTTGAGATTTGAGTAATGAGGCGCAATGTAAACCACTAGATACTAGCGAGTTACATAAGCAGTTGCTGCTTTTCTAATTGTCTTATTATCAGTGCATTGCAAAATACTTACCTGACTATTGAGTATTTGAACAAAATAAAAAATAACGAATTACCCTTTGGTTTAATACAAGCTGACGAATAGCCTCATAGGTCGGCATTGCTTTTTGTTTTGCTTATTCAATAAATAGCAGATGCCACCAGTGCTAATGGGGATGTTAAAAATATCATTCAAAAACTCTGCACTACGACCAACGGGCAGATAATGTCTAGCATTAAGATAAGTTACCATTGATTGCACAACTGATCCATAACTTACAGGGGATTGACTCCAGCGGGAAAAGAAGCCTAATTGCAATGACCGCAAGTGCAAATATGTTTATAGATGCTGTGTTCGGTAACAATTGATTGGAGTGATGTCAATAACCTGACGTTTGCCTATCAATTCTGATAATAGTCTAGAGATATTATTACCACACTTTAAACAGTACTTGATTTGATGTTCTTTAATGATATCAGGAGATTCGACCATCTTTAAGGTATTGCCTTTATGACCTAATTGACACCATGTTTCTTACCCGAAGATGTACGAAGACTATTGGTCTTGGTTTGTTTCGGAAAATCACTAGATGGCGACATATTGCTGTTGCTGCTATTTTTAGGATTCTCGTATTTCACCAAACATTCCTTTAGATGTTTATTCTCATCTTTTAGATCATCAACCTCTTTTTCAAGTTGATCAATGCGATAAAAAAGAGCATCAAATTTTTCATCTATGGATTTTTGCTTTGTCATTAATGCAAATATCGGCAACAAAACTCAAAGTATTAGTTGATTGAGTGCTAGTGTTATTACTGGTTACAAACAATTGACCAAAAAATATTTAAGTTTGAGAAAATGAAGTCCGTGAGATTTTAAAAAATTAAAAAACCGATAAGAAAGAAGCTGATCAAAATCTCATGAACTTAACTTGAAACAGACTGAATGGTTACAATTATGGAGCGTAGCCTCCTGTTCGAATCTTTTTTTTTAAATTTGTCATAATATTATTATTTAATGTAAATAAGCCTCAACATACTGGTTTTCGGTGACTTCATAAACCACCGAACACCAGTGAGGTTTAGTTCAACACGCGCTAAATATAATTGCCGTAGGCATTCATATTCAAAGTATTACAGCCCGAATTAAATAAACATCCTCAACGATGGTGGACTTTTACGAAGGCCCCTCCAAGGGGCCAAAGTTGAGACGTTGCTGCTCTTCGAGACGTTCTTGATCTTCTTTATATTTTACGTACTTCTTGATTTTGTCTTCATCAAGACCGTTTAGGTCAACACAATAGCCTCTGGCCCAGAAGTGATTGCCCCAATATGGTTTAACTCGCAACTAAGGATAACTTTTGAAGATTTTTATTGCTGTTTTTCCCTTCAATATACCCATCAGTTGAGAAAAGAATTAAAATAACCACGCTTTAACATTTTGCAAATTCCATAAGGGGTTCAATGGTATGCAAGCAGAGGTTTTCCGCTCATTATATAGTCGTTATCCCGACAGAGAATCACACGCAAATCCACAGCTCCACTTATAGTTTTCCGTTAACGCCAAGAAAAATAAACAGCGTATTGCACATTTTATTGTGCATTAAATTGCAAAAAGCATTGAATGTGTTGTGCATTTAATATCTTTGTAAAAAATAGTACATCAATAGTATGAGAATATTATATCATAAATTTGAGACGCTTTTACAAAATACGACAACCGAATTCAAACGTTATTTATACAAAAATATATCTTGGGACAGCCGAATGGTTGGAATTATTGGTGCACGTGGAGTTGGTAAAACAACAATTATTTTGCAATATATTAAGGAAAAGTTAGATAGCAAAAAAGCTTTATATGTTTCGGCAGACGATATGTACTTTAGTAAAAACAGACTTTTCGATTTAGCCGATGATTTTTATAAAAATGCAGGAGAATATTTATTTATTGATGAAATACATAAATACACAGACGGGTCTCGTGAATTAAAAAACATTTACGATTCATTTCCTACTTTAACAGTCGTATTCACTGGTTCTTCTGTACTTGACATACTGAAAGGTTCGGCTGATTTAAGTCGTCGAGCAATAATTTACAAATTACAAGGACTCTCATTTCGTGAATATTTGAAATTCTTTCATAACTATGAAACAGAAGTTTACTCCTTAGAACAAATCATAAATAATGAGGTGAAACTTGAAAACATTCAACATCCACTACCATTATTTAATGACTATTTAAAACGTGGGTACTATCCTTTTGGCATTGAAAATGAAATGAACTTACGTTTAGGTCAAATCATTGTACAAACATTAGAATCTGATATTCCGCAATACGCAAATCTAAATGTTGGAACAAGTCGAAAACTTAAACGATTGCTTTCAATTATTGCTGAAAGCGTACCTTTTAAACCTAATTTTTCCAAAATATCTGAAATGATTAGCGTGAGTCGGAATTCCTTAGATGACTATTTCTCATATATGGAAAAAGCTGGACTTATTGGACAGTTGCGAAATGAAACAAGTGATATTCGTGGATTAGGTAAAGTTGATAAGGTGTATTTAGATAATACAAATATCATTTTCAACTTGGTTGGAGATAAATCAAATGTTGGAAATTTGCGAGAAACTTTCTTTTTTAATCAAATGCGAGTAGAAAATGA
>JAQIBQ010000483.1 GCA_027859005.1 Prolixibacteraceae bacterium
GTTTAATACCAGTTTTTTTTATCTCTGCATTGCTATTTTGCAAACTACAAAATTTCCTGTTGCAATGAATATCAATATTTCATACTTTTGAATAAAAAGCAAAAATGAGTACTTCAAAACTTCAGGAAAGCATTATTTTAAAAATTCGCCATACAGATGATGAAGAATTGCTCAACTACCTGGATCAATTGTTGAGTAATAAAAAAGAAGCTGAAACATACAGACTTACAGATTTTGAAAAGAATATGGTTGCTGAAAGTCAGCTTGATTACCTGAAAGAAAAAACCATTTCAAATGATGATGTGATCTCAAGAAATGAAGAATGGTTAAAAAAATAATTTGGACCGACAGGGCTGACCGAACATTCACCCGGATTTTTGAATTTTATATTGAAAGAACTGATTCAAAGACCTATAGTTAAAAACTAAATGAAGAAATCCTTTCTATAATCACTATTATTTCAAAACAACCTTTTCTTGGCATTAAAACAGACCACCAGAATATACGTGTTCTCATTAAAGGAATTTTCAAAATATTTTATCAAATCGAAGAAGATAAACTAATCATACATCTTATTTGGGATTGTCGTCAAAGACAAGAATCGATCAATCTTAACTTTGATGAATAGAGCTTCAGTTACAAATTTACATGTTCAGGGTCGTATATCTTTTCTGCTAAATCTTCAAACATCTTTACAATAATTTTGTTTGTTGATGCAAAGATTGTTTTTCCTGTATCTTCATTCAGCTGTTTAAACACTTTGTTGCTGTTGATCACAAAAAGGTTGAGTGAACGATTTACTTGAGGTGCGGCAAGCCCAACGCCATCACTTTCGTGCATCGATATCCACATGTCAGTGAGTAATGTTTTCATCACTTGCAGAAACCGATTGACTGACTGTTCGTAATACCTTGTTACCTAAAGCGATTATTGGTAGTGTCATAATTTATCTTTTTAGTTGTTCCCACACCATTTTTATTTCTTTTGAAATTGATGAGTTGGGCGCATATTCAACAATTGTTTTACCATTAATCATGGACTCAACCATTTTTTTATTAAAAGGTAGTTTGCTTAAAAGAGGAATCTTTTCTTCTTTCAGATAGTCTTCAATTTTTTGACTTAATTCAAGATTTAAATCAAATTTATTAATGATTGCCGAAAGATCTACATTGAAACTTTTTACCAATTCAATTACTCTTTTTGCGTCGTGCAGTCCCGAAAGTGATGGTTCTATTACCATTAGAACATGATCGGTTCCGGTAATTGAAGAAATTACGGTACAGCCAATTCCTGGAGGGCCATCGTTAATTACGTAATCAGAATGTTCAACATTTGCAATTGAGTTTGCTTTGTTTCTTACAACCGAAACCAGTTTTCCTGAGTTTTCTTCACCCGGAGTCATATGGGCATGAACGAGCTTCCCAAAGCGAGTTGAAGAAACAAACCAATGGTTCTTAATGCTTTGTTCTGACTGTATTGCTCCAACAGGGCAAACCCTCTCACACAAGCGACAGCCTTCGCATTGAAATGCATTAATAGCATATTGTTCATCAATGAAATGTATCGCATCGAAACGACAATTTTCACTGCAAATACCGCAATTAGTACATTTTTCGGGATCTATTGAAGCTACCCAAGCTCCCTTAAAAGTGTGTTTTTCCTCAATTTTGGGATGAAGTAAGAGGTGTAAGTCAGCAGCATCGACATCGTTGTCGCAAAAAACAACACTTTTTGCAAGCGAAGCCAAAGCAGCCGTAATCGATGTTTTTCCGGTTCCTCCTTTACCACTTAAAATAGTGATTTGTTTCATTTTAGATTCATTTTTGAGACAATTTTTTTAGTGATATTGTTGTACGTTTTTTCTATTTCAGGAGGAATGTTTTTGAATAAATTTCCATTGGCATAATCAGATGCATAACTTTTCATAAATGGAATTTCACCAAGTAATTCAAATCCTTCTTTTTCGATGTATTGATGCGTTTCGTTATCTCCCAGCCCAGCTTTGTTGACTATGATCCCAAATGGTTTCTCTAATTCATTGAGCAATTCAACCATGAGTTTCATGTCGTGTAAGCCGAATGGTGTAGGTTCAGTTACCAGAATAACATAGTCGCATTCCGTAATTGTTTCAACAACAGGGCAACTGGTACCTGGAGGAGCATCAAACAGTACTATCTGGCTGTTGTCGCTAACGTACTTTTTCGTTTCTTTAATCACCATCGTTTGCATGGGTGATCCTATTTTTAATTTGCCCTCGATCAATCCATCTCCTTCTGGTAGGAGATAAGATCTCATTACACCAATTTCAACAGGATATTCAGAAATAGCATCGAATTGACAAGCCACTGAACATGCGCCACATGAATGGCATAGCGAAGTATTGACATTTGCATATTTAGCTGAAGGAATAATTGGAATAGCATTGAACATACAGTATTCGGAACATTTTTCACAGAAAGTACATTTTTGCAGATCAATTTTAGGCACCAATTGTTGAATTACTTCCTTCTGTTTTATTTTTGCATTCTTGAAGAATAGAAAATCGTTAGGTTCCTCTGCATCACAATCAATTAGTTGAACATTGTCATTCAATTTTTCACTTAAACATTTGTATAGGTTAACCGATACTGTTGTTTTGCCGGTTCCACCTTTACCGCTGGCAATGGCAATTTTAAAAGTCATTTTTTAATTCAGTTTTGTTGCTTAATCACCATATCTCCTTTTTGTACGCCCAGCATTTCAGCCATTGAGTTACATTTAGCCATTAGAAGGAAAAATAGATTTTTCTTTTTAACATCGAATAAACCTTCGAAATTGCCTTGTCCTTTTGAAATAATCACATCCGCATTTTCAAACGCATTAATGAACTCCTGGGAACATAATTCGAGAAGGGTAGAAGGAGCATCGTTGCCATTGGTTATGATGTGGCAAAAGTTATTGATTCCAACGGTATGGGCTTCTTTAATCGTTACATCGTTAATGATGGGCTCGTTGCGAACAGCAAACTTTACATTCGGATGACCGATGGTTTCAATGAAAAGTTTGTCAAAAACAATTTCTCCTGCATTATCACCAATGTAAAGTATCGATTTTGCTTTTTGAATTGCATCAAATAATTCAGAAGTATCGTCGATGGCTAATTTTTTAGTGCGTTGTTCTTCAATAAAAGATTCAATTTGATCGGGCACTGCATGTGCTCCGTAATCGATAATATTTCCAATTACAGCAAGTTTGGCAGCAGTGTAAAATGGATTTTCACTGTTTTTGACTATCTGTTTCCAATGCTGATAATTTTTGAGAATTAAATCGTTCGCATTCTTCTTCTCGCTTTCATAAAGATCATCAACCTCGATTTGTTCTTTTGCAATACGGTGTAGGTGTGTTGCAATTAAAGGATTCGACAAATGCCAATTGTGTTGCAGGAAATTGTCAACAAGAAATGAGAAATCTTCTGCAACACTATCGGAAAGTTGAAATTTGGCTATGAGTTGATCTCTGGTTTTACTGTGACAGTAGTAACACTCTTTACGCATAATCAGTGGTCGCAGTAGTTGGCATTAAACTGAATTGTTTTATTGATAAAGCCTTCAACCAGATTTTGTGCAGCCAATTGAGGAGCACCAACAAATGCATTTACGCCTGCTTTTTGGAAAAGCTCAATTGCTTTTTGCCCCATGCCACCTGCAATAATATCGCTTACTCCTTTTTCTGCAAGTAACTTTGGAAGTAAGCCTGGTTCGTGTGGCGGTGCATCCATTACTGATTCTTCAACAATTAAATCATCTTTCAAATCAAAAATTGCCAACTGTTTGCAATGCCCAAAATGAGCATCTAATATTCCTCCATTTACTGGAATAGCTATTCTTTTATCCATATACGTTAATTTAATACGAGTGATTTTTAATCTTTATCTCAACTTCGACCTCTGCCTAAACCTTGTCCTCGACCCAGGCCTCTACCTTGGCTTCGTCCTAATCCTTGACCTCTGCCTCGTCCCGACACGTTTTGATTTCCATTTAAAAAACCAAATAGCCTTCTGCGTGGTCTGTCGGCATTTGTTACTTCACTTCCCAATTCATTATTAGGATTACATTTTCCTGATTTTCTTCCGGTTTGAGATCCTTGTCCCATTGGTCCGGTTTTATCAAATCCTGGCATATTTTATTGTTTTTAATTAATTTGAATGTTGATTTAGTCTTGAAATTAATTCTTCGATGGTGATGTTGTCATCATCAACTTCAATCATTTGAATGTCGAATTTTTCAAGCATCTCTTTCGCTTTTGGACCAAAGTGCCCTGATATCACTTTTTTAACTCCCAATTCAATAATTAGTTCGGCTGTTTTTGTACCAGCACCGCCCATCGAATCAATGTTTGGATTGATTTGAAACGTCGATTCTTTAAGTTCTTCGTCGTAAATGCAAAACCAATGTGCACGTCCCAGTCGTTTATCCATTGTGGATGATAGGGTTTGATCGTTTGATGTTATTAATGTTTTCATTTGATTAAAGTTTATTAGGTACCAATGGTTTCAATTTTAACTGAATGACATAATGGACATTCGTTTTTGTTAATGGTTGAAGGAATTGTAAAGCGAGTATTGCATTCAATACAGTTAAACCATTTTTTATCGCTGTAACTATTACCACTCACCATTACAATTTCTTTTGTTTCTACCAATGCCAATGCTATTTTACGTCGGGCATTCTCATAGACCCTTGCAAAAGTTGCTCTCGAAACTCCCATAAAAAGTGATGCTTCCTGATGGTTTAGTAATTTATAATCAGCCAGCTTTATCGCTTCGTACTCTTCATAAAGTAGCTCTACTGGATCCTCATTGTGTTTTTTATAACCATAAGGTTTGTATCCGTTAAACCTTGGTGGTGCTACTATCTTTCTTGATCGTCTGTTCCTTGGCATATAAAATGTTTCTGCAAATGTAGTGAGAATATTCTCAATAATGAAATATTTTTTATTTGAATGGTTCTGTAAATATATGCTCAGCTATAATAATTACTGCTGATAATGATTAATGAAAAAAATAATTCATGCTCTTATAGTGATAGATAGTGGTTTGTTGTTTCGATGATGAGGGTAGTGATTGTTGATTCTTTTCTTTTTTATAAATTATAGAAATTAAATGTTCAGCAAAAATTTGCTAAATGAACATATGTTCGTTAAATTTGTAACCAATATTTAAAAATATGCCTAGACCAAGACAGATTAGCAAGGTGCAAATTCCACCTCGTGTCAGGGGTTTTATTCCGGTAGGATATTATAAAGATCAGTCGGAACCAGTTCAATTAAATATTGAAGAGTATGAGGCAATTCGTTTATTAGATTACGAAGGATTATCACAGGTTGAAGCATCGCATTTGATGCAAATTTCACGGCCCACCTTAACTCGTATATACGAAAGGGCTAGGAAAAAAATTGCAACAGCATTGACAGAAGCTCATCAGATTGTTATTGAAGGAGGGAATGCAATTTTTAATGGAAGTTGGTTTGAGTGTGAGCGTTGTAACTGTAAGTTCAATAATCCCAATGAACTGCCAGTTCAAAGTTGCCCTGTTTGTGAGTCGTTTAACCTACATCATCTGGAGGATTGATTATGAGAATTGTAATACCGATAAGTGATAAAAGCAAGACCAGTACGGTATCGAAAAAGTTTGCCAGAAGCCCTCATTTTGCTGTTGTTGATAAAACAGACCGTACCGTTGAGGTAATTGAAAACCCATATGCTGATTTGAATTTAGGTGTAGGTAAGAAATTGTTGAATTGGTTGACTAAAGAATACAAGGTAGATACTTTACTTGCTTTTGAGCTAGGTTTAAAGGTTCAGCAATTGGCCAATGAATCAAAAATGCAATTGATAATTATTAATGAAAAGAAACAAACTTTAAAACAACTGCTTTCATTTATGAAAATTGAATAGTGTAAAGCCTTCGTTTTAATGCGGTTTTAAGGTTGGTTCTTTTTTGATATTCATAACTTTAACAAACAAAACAATGAATGAACCAACCAGAATTGTGATCATTGGCGGATCGGCTGCCGGACCAAAAGCTGCATCGAAAGCCAGAAGATTAAATGAATTTGCCGAAATTACCATCATTCAGAAAGATGCCGATCTTTCGATGGCATCCTGTGGTTATCCCTATTATGTAGGGGGTTTCTTCGATAACCGAAACCAGTTGCTTAGTACACCTACCGGTGTTGTTCGCGATCAGAAATTTTATTTGAATGCAAAAGGAATAAAAGCTTTGGTAAATACCGAAGCACTTAAAATTAATACATCTGCAAGAGTTGTCGAAACGGTTAATCTTATTACCGGAGAAAAGGCAAAAATTCCCTACGATAAATTAATACTTGCCACAGGCGCAACTCCCAATATTCCACCTCTCGAAGGTGTCGATCTGGAAGGGATTACAACCTTACAGTCGATGAAAGATGCTGATTATCTGCGCAAAGTTCGTGATGATAAAAAGATTAAAAAAGCAGTTGTAATTGGGGGTGGACTTATTGGAATTGAAACAGCCGAAGCCCTGCGTTTGGCTGATATCGAAATAACAATTGTTGAATTACTTCCACAACTCTTAACCTTTCTCGATTTTAACATGGCAAAACTGGCCGAAAATTATGTAAAATCGAAAACTAATGTAATTACCAAAAATGGAGTGGCAAAATTCATAGGCGAAAATGGCAAGTTAGTAGGAGTGAAGCTCCAAAACGGGACTGAAGTTCCTTGTGAATTGGCCGTGATAGCCATAGGTGTTCGTCCGGATGTAAAACTGGCTAAAGCAGCAGGAATCAAAATTGGAGAACATGGAGGTATTGAAATAAACGAATTTATGCAAACTTCAAACCCCGATATTTATGCCGTAGGAGATTGTGTTGAAATTACCAATTTGGTGACTGGCAGGAAGGTTTTAGCACCCTATGGCGATTTGGCAAACCTTGAAGGAAGAGTTGCCGGAGAGAATGCAGTTTTAGGTAATTCGGTAACATTTAAAGGCACCATTCAAACGGGTATTTGTAAAGTTTTCGATTACAATGTAGGAGCAACTGGTCTGTCGGAAGATACCGCCAATAAGTTGGGTATTAAAGTCGATACAATTATTAATGCAAGTCCTGATAAACCAGGATTCATGATTGGGAAGTTGTTAATTTCTAAATTAATTGTGAATGCCGAAACTTGTCAGATATTGGGAGCTCAGTGCATTGGGCCTGGCGATGTATGCAAACAAATTTCAATTTGGGCCATGGCCATTATGGCAAAAATGTGTATCGAAGATATGGTAAATGCCGATTTCCCTTATGCTCCACCGTTCTCATTGGCCATCGATCACAGTATCGCTACGGCACACATCATGCAAAACAAACGCAAGGGACGATTTGTAGGAATTACTGCCCAAAATCTTAAAAAGAAAATGGATGATGGTGATGATATTTTCCTTTTAGATACCAGGGGATACGACGAATTTGAAGTGATGCGTTTGGGAAAAGGTGAAACATTAATTCCACTAGGTCAGTTACGTACCCGAATGAACGAGCTACCCGAAGATAAAAGCAAAGAAATAATTACGTATTGTAAAATTTCATTGCGTGGTTACGAAGCTGCTGTTTTACTAAAGGCTCATGGTTACACCAATGTTAAGGTATTGGAAGGTGGCTTAATGGCCTGGCATTATAAACGAGAAAAATAAATTATGTCACGATTAAATCATAAAGGACCTGAAAATGAAGGTGCTAAAACCGGACGAAAATTAGGTAAATGTAAAAAAGTGCAGGGTGAAGAGACTGACTTTCAATTTGGACAAGGTATGGGAATGAAACGAAGAGTTGGTGGCGGAGAAGGCCAGGCAAAAAGATTGCATACCTATGATGAAAGAAAAGAAGAATGAAGATCACAACCTTAATTGAAAACACGGTATCAAAACGAGATTTAATTGCGGAACATGGCTTATCGTTTTTTATTGAACATGAAGATGCAAATATTTTGTTCGATACAGGACAAAGCAAGAACTTTGATTTGAATGCAAAACAGCTTGGAATCGATATCACAACAATCGATTATTTAATTATCAGTCATGGGCATTACGATCACATTGGGGGCTTATCTCATTTTATCGAGAACAACGAAAAGGCAGAAATTATTATAAAAAAAGAGACTTTGTGGCCTAAGTTTAAGTTTGACCAATCGATTGGGATGAGTAAGCTTATTAATATAAAGAATCCACGTTTTCAGTTTGTTGATCAAATAACCGAAATTGTGAAAGGCATTTTTATAGTTCCCGAAACAAAACAGTTCTTTTCAATTGACAGGCACATAAATGATTTCTATACCCAGTCTAACGAGAAAATTATTAAAGATGAATTTTCAGATGAGCTTTTCCTGGTTTTTAAAAACAACGACGGTATTTCAATTTTAAGTAGTTGTTCGCACAATGGAATTACCAATATGGCCGAAACGGTTAAACAGCATTTTGGGCTACCTCTTGTGAAAATCATTGGAGGTTTCCACATTAAAAATGCAACTGATTTGGTTGTAGATCATATTTCTGAATATTTCAATAAAAATGAAATAGAAAAAGTGTATGCCTGCCATTGTACCGGTTTGGAGAAGTTTAATCGGCTTAAGTTAAACTGTGGTGAAATGGTTTCCTACAACGAAACAGGGAATGTGATAACGATTTAATCCATTATCAATCGATGGGATTAATAAATTTGCGGGAACTTATTTTGATGTAAATGGCCTAATTCAGCTAGCCGGTAGTATATCAAAAGAAAAAACAGGAATCGAATATCCTTTTGAAGTAGAGAATATTGAAGTCAATGCTAAAGGTAAAAAACTTCATTTTCTTCAGTGTTCATCGTGGCACGAAAAAGCAGGTGTAAAAATTGGAGAGTACCGGATTATTTATGCCAATGGCCAAGTTGAGATAATTCCTATTGTTTATCAGGGAAGTGTAGTTGATTGGTGGTACATGCCAGACGATCATTTACCATCAGATGCAACTATAGCTTGGACAGGAGATAACGAAAGAACACGAAATCTGGATTTTAAAATTCAGCTTTACAAATTTACATGGGTCAATTCTTTGCCCGATATTTAAATAACTGAGATCTATT
>JAQIBQ010000602.1 GCA_027859005.1 Prolixibacteraceae bacterium
ATTCAGAATAATCTGAAAATATACGATAAAAAGTCGTTGTTCGTTTTATCAGAAGCAAATAAAAACATATATTTGTCATCCAGAAATTTGCAGGGTGTTAAAGTTGTAGTTGCTTCTGAATTAACAACATATGACATTCTTAATGCATCTTCGGTAGTTTTACTCGAAGGTTCATTGGAAGCAATTGAAGGTGTGTTTAACAATTAATTAAGAAAAAGATGGAGATTTTAATTAAACCATTGGTTACAGAGAAGATGACGGAACAGTCAGAAAAACTGAACCGTTTCGGCTTTATTGTAGACCGCCGCGCTAGCAAAGATCAAATTAAAAAAGCAGTTGAAACACTTTACGAAGTAAATGTTGCAGCTGTTAATACAATGATTTACGGTGGCAAAACCAAAATGCGTTACACAAAAAGTGGCGTACAAAAAGGAAAAACAAGTTCTTTCAAAAAAGCGATTATCACTTTAGTTGAAGGAGAAACAATAGATTTCTATAGCAATATTTAATAAAATATGGCAGTTCGTAAATTAAAACCTGTAACACCGGGACAAAGGCACAAAATAATTGGCGCCTTTGATACCATTACAGAGTCGACACCTGAAAAATCGTTGTTAGAGCCCATTAAAAGATCAGGAGGTAGAAATAACTCCGGTCGTATGACAATGAGGTATATAGGTGGAGGGCATAAGCGTAAATACCGTGTAATCGATTTCAAACGCGAGAAACATGGTGTTGAGGCTAAAGTTGAATCTATCCAGTATGATCCAAATCGCAGTGCTCGCATTGCATTATTGGTTTATGCCGATGGAGAAAAAAGGTACATGTTAGCACCTAACGGATTGGCAGTTGGCCAAGCTGTTGTATCGGGTGATAATGTTGCACCTGAAATAGGAAACGCCCTTCCTCTAGCCAAGATTCCTCTTGGTACCCTTGTTCATAATATTGAGCTCAACCCCGGTCAAGGAGGTGTAATGGCTCGTAGCGCTGGAACATATGCTCAGCTACTTTCCCGTGATGGGAAATATGCAATTCTGAAGTTACCTTCAGGAGAATCACGCATGGTACTCACAACCTGCAAGGCAACTGTAGGTACTGTTGGAAACACCGAACACAACATAGAACGCTCTGGTAAAGCTGGTCGTTCACGTTGGTTAGGACGCCGCCCACGCACTCGTGGTGTAGCCATGAACCCTGTCGATCACCCAATGGGTGGTGGTGAAGGACGTTCATCTGGAGGACACCCACGATCACGCAATGGAGTGTTAGCTAAAGGATACAAAACTCGTAATCCTAAAAAAGCTACCAGCAAGTACATATTGGAAAAACGTAAAAAATAATCTGTAAAAGGTAAAGAGTATGAGTCGTTCATTGAAAAAAGGGCCTTTTATCAGCTACAAACTAGAAAATAAAATTCTAGTTATGAATGAGTCTGGTAAGAAAAGCGTTGTAAAAACTTGGTCCCGTGCATCAATGATTTCTCCTGATATGGTTGGACACACAATCGCTGTCCATAATGGTAACAAATTTATCCCAGTATATGTAACCGAAAATATGGTAGGACATAAACTAGGTGAATTTGCACCAACCCGTACTTATAGGGGACACGCCGGTAAAAGATAGGGCGTGAGTTTAAAAATCATCTTAAAGTAAAGACAATGGGTGCAAGAAAAAGAAATACAGCTAATCAGCGCAAAGAAGAGCGTAAAGAGCAATTCTTTGCTTCGCTGCGTAACTGTCCAACTTCTCCTCGTAAAATGAGATTAGTTGCTGATATGATTCGTGGTATGGAAGTAAATAAAGCTCTCGATCAATTAAAGTTCTCTTCGAAAGAAGCTTCACGTAGAGTAGAAAAATTACTTCTATCTGCTATTGCCAACTGGCAAGCTAAAAATGAAGAAGAAAGATTGGAAGACAGCAATTTATACGTATCGAAGATATTCGTAGATTCTGGTCGTATGCTTAAACGAATTCAGCCAGCCCCACAAGGCCGTGCACATCGTATTCGCAAACGTTCAAATCACGTTACAATTTATCTGGATAGCAAAAATCCTGTAACCGAATAATATTAATAATATGGGACAGAAAACTAATCCGATTGCAAATCGCTTAGGAATTATCCGAGGATGGGATTCCAACTGGTTCGGTGGGAATGACTATGGCGATAAGCTTGTTGAAGATTACAAACTTCGTAAATATTTGAATGCACGTTTAGCTAAAGCTAGTGTGTCTCGAATCATTATCGAACGAACCCTTAAGCTTATCACAATTACAGTTCACACCTCAAGACCAGGTATTATTATTGGTAAAGGCGGACAGGAAGTAGATAAACTTAAGGAAGAGTTGAAGAAAATTACTTCGAAAGAAGTACAAATCAACATCTTTGAGATTAAGCGACCAGAAATGGACGCAAGAATCGTAGCCACTAACGTTGCCCGTCAAATTGAGGGCAAAATAGCTTATCGTCGTGCCGTTAAAATGGCCATTGCAGCTACCATGAGAATGGGAGCAGAAGGAATCAAAATTTTAGTTTCCGGACGCTTAAATGGGGCAGAAATGGCTCGTGCTGAAATGAGCAAAGACGGTCGTACTCCATTACACACACTAAGAGCGGATATTGATTATGCGCTTGTTGAGGCTCTTACCAAGACTGGACTAGTAGGTGTAAAAGTTTGGATATGCAAAGGTGAAATTTATGGTAAACGCGACCTATCACCTAATATTGGCATGAAGAACAACACTGGAGGTAATAGAGGCGGTAACTCACGTGGAGGAAATCCTCGTGGAGGAAATCGTAGAAAGAAAAGTAATTAAACCTTACATATAATTAAGGATGTTACAACCAAAGAAAACAAAGTTTAGAAAAGTACAGAAGGGAAGAATGAAGGGCAATGCCAATCGTGGCAATCAGCTAGCATTCGGATCATTCGGAATAAAATCACTCGAAGAGGACTGGATCACTGGTCGTCAAATCGAGGCCGCTCGTGTTGCTGTTACCAGGCACATGAAAAGGCAAGGTCAAATCTGGATAAGAATATTCCCTGATAAACCTATTACTAAGAAACCTGCAGAGGTTCGTATGGGTAAAGGTAAAGGAGCACCAGAAGCTTTTGTTGCACCCATTTCACCGGGACGCATCATTATTGAGTGTGAAGGAGTTTCTTTCGATTTAGCTAAGGAAGCACTACGTTTGGCAGCACAAAAGTTGCCTGTAACTACAAAATTTGTAGTTCGACGTGATTATGTTGAATCAGCTAGCGAATAATTATAAACATCAGAACTATTAAATTTTTACCTGATGAAAAATTCGGAAATTAAAGAGTTAACAACAAAAGAACTCGTCGAGCGCATTGATGCGGAAAAAGACAAACTTACGCGCATGAAGTTAAACCATGCTGTTTCACCACTTGATAACCCTATCACGTTACAAGAGGTACGTAGAGACATCGCAAGGTTAAAAACTGATTTGCGTAACCGTCAGTTAACTGAGAACAAGTAATTATTCAATGACGATGGAAAATACAAGAAACCTCAGGAAGGAACGTATCGGAGTTGTAGTTAGCAACAAAATGGATAAAACCATTGTTGTAGCCGAAAAGCGTAAAGTGAAACATCCTATTTACGGAAAATTCGTAAATAAGACATCTAAATTTTATGCTCACGACGAGAAAAACGATTGCAACGAAGGCGATACTGTTAAAATTATGGAAACCCGTCCTTTGAGTAAACAAAAGGGATGGCGTCTAGTAGAAATCATTGAAAGAGCTAAGTAACCATGATACAGCAAGAAAGTAGATGTACTGTAGCCGACAACAGTGGAGCCAAAGAAGTGTTAGTGATTCGAGTACTTGGCGGTACAAAGAAGCGCTATGCCTCAATTGGTGATACAGTCGTGACTACTGTCAAAAATGCTATACCCTCGAGTGGTATCAAAAAAGGTACTGTTTCTAGGGCTGTAGTTGTACGTACAAAAAAAGAAGTGCGTAGAGCCGATGGGTCTTATATTCGCTTCGACGACAACGCTGTTGTCCTGTTAAACACCGCAGGAGAAATTCGTGGAACACGTATCTTTGGCCCTGTGGCTAGGGAGTTACGTGAACAATTCATGAAAATTGTTTCTCTTGCTCCTGAAGTACTTTAATTGTAAAAATCAGAAGCAATGCAGAAAAAATTACATATTAAAAAAGGCGATAACGTTATGGTTGTCACTGGCAATTCAAAAGGCCAGAAAGGTAAAGTACTCGAAGTAATTCGTAGTAAAAGCCGTGCCATTGTGGAAGGAGTTAACATGGTGAAAAAACACACCAAACCGAATGCTGCAAATCCTCAAGGAGGAATTGTTGAGCAAGAGGCTCCTATACACATCTCCAACCTTATGTTAGTCGATCCTAAATCAGGTGATGCTACACGTATAGGTCGCCGTTTGGACGACAACGGAAAATTAGTTCGTTATTCTAAAAAATCAGGAGAGGAGATTAAGTAATGGAATTTGTACCTACACTTCAAAAGAAATACAAAGAAGAAGTTGTACCAGCTCTTATTAAAGAGTTTGGATACAAAAGTATAATGCAAGTACCAAAAGTTACGAAAATTGTACTAAATCAAGGAATGGGTGCCGCTATTGCCGACAAGAAATTGATCGAAGTAGCAACTGAAGAAATGACCACAATTGCTGGTCAAAAAGCAGTGCAAACCATGTCTAAGAAAGATATTTCTAACTTCAAATTGAGAAAGAAAATGCCTATTGGCGTTCGAGTAACTCTTCGTAGTCAGAAAATGTACGAATTTTTGGAACGTTTGATTGTAGTTGCACTACCACGTATTCGTGACTTCAAAGGTATTGAAGGAAAATTCGATGGAAGAGGAAATTATACACTTGGTATTACCGAGCAAATAATTTTTCCAGAGATTGTTCTAGATAAAGTAACCCGCATCTCAGGTATGAACATCACATTTGTGACTGATGCTCAAACCGACGAAGAAGGAACTGCTTTACTACGTGAATTTGGTTTGCCGTTTAAAAAAGACAAAAAATAATTAGATATGGCTAAAGAATCAATGAAAGCCCGTGAGGTAAAACGCGCAAAGCTTGTAGATAAGTATGCCGCTAAAAGGGCAGAACTTAAAGCTAAAGGCGATTACATTGGGTTGCAAAAATTGCCTAAAAATGCTTCTCCTGTACGTTTGCACAACCGTTGTAAACTAACCGGAAGACCAAAAGGATATATGAGGCAATTCGGTATAAGCCGTATCAATTTTAGAGAAATGGCTTCATCAGGTCTCATTCCTGGAGTTAAAAAAGCAAGTTGGTAAATTTTAAATTAGTACAAAATGACTGATCCAATTTCAGATTATTTAACCCGATTGAGGAATGCTATTAAAGCAGGCCACAAAGTTGTGGACATTCCTGCCTCGAATCTTAAAAAAGAGATGACAAAAATCCTTAAAGAAAAAGGATACATCTTAAATTATAAATTCGAAGACGATGTGAATTATCAAGGCAACATTAAAATTGCATTGAAATTTCATCCTGAAAAAGGCATTTCGGCAATCAAAACCCTAAAACGAATACGTAAACCGGGACTAAGACAATACTGCGATTCAACCAGTGTTCCCCGTGTTCTTAACGGACTAGGTATTGCTATTATATCTACATCGAAAGGCGTAATCACCGACAAAGAAGCTCGTGATTTAAACGTTGGCGGTGAAGTATTATGTTACGTATATTAATTTAAGAGGAATAAAACGATGTCAAGGATAGGAAAATTACCCATTGAGATACCAGGCGGAGTTACAGTTAATGTAAACGACAACTTGGTTACCGTAAAAGGCCCAATTGGCGAGCTTTCTCAGAAGGTGGATCCTGAAATCGATGTGGTTGTAGAAGGTAACCAAATCTTAGTTTCAAGACCAAGTGACGCAAAAAAGCATAAATCTTTGCACGGTTTGTACCGTTCATTGATTAATAATATGATTGAGGGCGTTTCTAAAGGGTTCGAAATTAAACTCGAACTAGTTGGTGTTGGTTACCGTGCCGAAAATCAAGGTCAGTTATTAGACTTAGTACTTGGATTCTCGCACCACATTTACATACAGCTTCCTCCTGAAATTAAAGTTGAAGCAGTTACCGATAAACGTAGTAACCCAACTGTGACTCTTAAAAGTCACGACAAGCAATTGCTTGGTCAAGTTGCTGCTAAAATCAGATCGTACCGCTTACCTGAACCTTACAAAGGAAAAGGTATTAAGTTCGATGGTGAATTAATCAGACGTAAAGCTGGTAAATCGGCTGCTGCAAAATAACATTTAATTGTAGAAATCATGGCTTTAACAAAGCAAGCAAGAAGAATAAGAATTAAGAAGAGAATCCGTAAAACTATTTCCGGAACTGCTCAAACACCACGTTTAAGCATCTTCAGAAGCAATAAGCAAATTTATGCTCAAATTGTTGATGATCTTTCTGGAAGTACATTAGCGAATGCATCTTCTTTAGACAAAGAAATTGCTGCAGCCAAAGTTAATAAAACTGAACAAGCAGCTTTAGTTGGAAAACTAATTGCTGAAAAGGCTCAAGCAGTAAATATCGAAAACGTAGTTTTCGATCGTAACGGATATTTATATCACGGAAGAGTAAAATCAATTGCTGAAGCAGCCCGTAAGGGAGGCCTTAAATTCTAAGAATTATGTCAGGAAATATAAAGAAAGTTAGAACCAGCGATTTGGAATTGAAAGACCGATTAGTAACTATTAATCGTGTTACCAAAGTAACAAAAGGTGGACGTACCTTTAGCTTCTCTGCTATTGTTGTTGTCGGAAACGAAGACGGCATTGTAGGATGGGGTTTAGGTAAAGCCAATGAGGTTACAACGGCAATTTCCAAAGGCGTTGAAGCTGCAAAGAAAAACCTGGTAAAAATTCCTGTAATTAATGGAACTATACCTCATGAGCAACTTGCCAAATTTGGTGGAGCTCGTGTGTTATTGAAGCCAGCATCTCACGGTACCGGTGTAAAAGCTGGTGGTGCGATGCGTGCAGTACTTGAAAGTGTAGGTATTCATGATATCCTAGCGAAATCAAAAGGATCATCGAACCCGCATAACTTAGTGAAAGCAACTTTTAATGCTTTACTTGAGTTACGCGATGCGTACACTGTAGCAGAACATCGTGGAGTTTCACTTGATAAAGTATTTAAAGGATAGTTATGGCTAAAATCAAGATTACTCTAGTAAAAAGTAGCATAGGATCTACAAAACGTCAAAAATTAATACTCGAATCATTGGGCATTAAGAAAATGAATAACCCTGTAGAGCACGAAGCTACCCCATCAATAATGGGAATGGTAAATAAAATGAATCATTTGCTTCAGGTTGAAGACATCTAATCTGATTTAAAACTATAGATTATGGATCTCAGCAAGATAAAACCCGCTGAAGGGGCAACAAATCATGGTAAAAGAATAGGTCGTGGACAGGGTTCTGGTCACGGTGGCACATCAACTCGTGGACATAAAGGTCAAAAATCGAGATCTGGATATTCCAAGAAAATCGGTTTCGAGGGTGGTCAAATGCCTATTCAACGTGTAGTTCCCAAATTTGGTTTTAAAAACTTTAACAGAGTTGAATACCAAGCCATTAACTTAAAAACACTTCAGGAATTATCTGAAAAGCTTAAAATTTCTACATTCGATGTAGAGTTCTATATTGGACACGGCTTAGCAGGTAAAAACGACAAAGTGAAAATTTTAGGTTTTGGTGAACTGAAAACCAAAATAGAGGTAAAAGCTCACGCTTTCTCTAAAAGTGCAAAAGAAGCTATTGAAAAATTAGAAGGTACAACCGAAATCATCTAAAACCTTAACCGGAATGATGACTAAAACAATTAACTTATGAAGAAGTTAATCGAAACGCTTAAGAATATCTATAAGATCGAAGACCTACGATCGAGAATTGGGATAACATTGTTTTTTATCTTGATATATCGGTTAGGTTCATTCGTAGTGTTGCCTGGTCTTGACCCGGCACAGTTAGGAGCACTCAAAAATCAAACTCAGGATGGTTTGTTGGGTTTACTCGATATGTTTTCTGGGGGAGCGTTCTCTAATGCATCGGTTTTCGCTTTAGGTATTATGCCTTATATTTCTGCTTCTATTGTTATACAGTTATTGACAATAGCTGTACCTTATTTCCAACGTTTACAAAAAGAAGGCGAATCTGGAAGAACTAAAATGAATCAAATAACTCGTTATTTGACCATTGTAATTTTGATCTTCCAAGGTCCTGCATTCTTAACTAACCTTCACATGACATTAGGAAATACACCCGGAGCATTTGTGCTTGCTGGGCGTATGTTCGATATCAGTTCAACAATTATTTTATTGGCAGGATCAATGTTTGTTCTTTGGTTAGGTGAAAAAATTACCGACAAAGGAATTGGTAATGGTATCTCATTAATTATAATGATCGGTATCATTGCTCGACTTCCTGGATCTGCAATGCAAGAATTCATTTCACGCCTTGAATCTCAAAGCGGAGGTGGATTAGTATTGTTGCTTATCGAGATAGTCGTAATGTTTGTTGTGTTTATGTTGGTAATATTGTTGGTACAAGGTACACGTCGTATTCCTGTCCAATATGCAAAACGAATTGTAGGTAATAAGCAATATGGTGGTGTACGTCAATACATCCCATTAAAAGTAAATGCTGCAGGTGTAATGCCAATCATTTTTGCGCAAGCAATTATGTTTGTTCCTATTACACTAGCTGGTTTTGGAGGTGACTCTATGAGTGGCTTTGCAGCTGCATTTTCAAATTATGCTGGATTCTGGTATAATTTCACAATGTTCTTAATGGTAATTGCTTTTACTTATTTTTATACTGCAATTACTGTCAACCCAGTTCAAATGGCTGAAGACATGAAGAAAAATGGTGGTTTTATTCCTGGTGTAAAGCCTGGAAAAAGAACAGCCGAGTTCCTTGATACTGTAATGTCACGCATTACTCTTCCTGGATCAATCTTCCTTGGTATTGTTACCATCCTTCCAGCATTTGCAATGATAGTTGGCGTTAATGCATCATTTGCTCAGTTCTTTGGAGGCACCTCATTGTTAATTTTAGTGGGTGTAGTACTTGACACTTTACAGCAAATCGAAAGTCACTTACTTATGCGTCATTACGACGGTTTGATGCAATCAGGCCGAATTAAGGGACGTGCTGGTGGTGGTGCATCTGCTATTTAATAGTAGCGATTGTTTGCTTGGGTTTGACGAGTGTATCTCTTTTCAAACCTTCAGCATTTATATTTTTAAATACTGAAAGCTAGTTTTACCCTTGGGTAAATTGTTACTCTGTTGAGCGGCTGATGGACAATGTTGCTATTATCTGTAGCTACATTGCCCATTGTCAACAAAGTTCCAAAATAGAAACTAAATCTATTGCGACTTTCTTTGTGTGAGAGAAATGTTTTAGTATTTAGTTAAGTTATTAGTGGCAACAATTTAAGTTATTAAAAAAGTGTTGTTTAATCGGAAGAATAATTAAAACAAACGATTTATGGCAAAACAGACTTCAATTGAACAAGATGGAACTATTATCGAAGCATTGTCTAATGCAATGTTTCGTGTTGAACTAGAAAATGGACATGTAATTACTTCTCATATCTCCGGAAAAATGAGAATGCATTACATTAAAATTTTACCTGGTGATAAGGTTAAAGTAGAAATGTCTCCTTATGACCTAACAAAAGGTAGAATAACATTTAGATACAAATAATAGATAGATTTATCTTAAACATTGTTTTCATTGCAAAAATTGTTACTTTTGTGGGAATTTTTGGAAAATATGTTAAACGATTTATACTATCGTAAATTTTAAACTGATGTGGCAAAGCCTATTTAGATTTCATTTTTTTAATCTAAAAAAGCCAAGTTTCATCATATACTTTTATTAGTAATTTATTTAATAAGATGAAAGTACGTGTATCAATAAAAAAACGTAGCGATGACTGCAAAATTGTTCGCAGAAAAGGACGTTTATATGTGATTAATAAAAAGAATCCTAAGTTCAAACAACGTCAGGGTTAATTTGTAATTTAATTAATAGAAATTCTATGGCTCGTATAGTTGGTGTAGATATTCCTAATAATAAGCGCGGTGAAATTGCCTTGACTTATGTATATGGAATCGGACGTAGTAGTGCCAAAAAGATACTTGTTGAAGCAGGTGTTGATGTGAATGCCAAAGTACAAGATTGGACTGATGATGATTTTCAGGCCATTCGTGGATACATTGGTGATCATTTCAAGGTGGAAGGTGAGCTTCGTTCAGAAACTCAGTTGAACATTAAACGCTTGATGGATATAGGTTGTTATCGAGGTATACGTCATCGTATTGGTTTACCATTACGTGGACAAAGTACCAAGAACAATGCACGAACACGTAAAGGTAAACGTAAAACTGTTGCAAATAAAAAGAAAGCGACTAAATAATAAGTGATAGATTATGGCAAAAAAATCAGGAACTTCAAGAAAAAGAGTCGTTAAAGTAGAAGCCATCGGTCAAGCTCATATACACTCGTCGTTTAATAACATTATTATCACTCTTGCGAATGATAATGGCGAGGTTATATCTTGGTCATCAGCTGGGAAAAAAGGTTTTAGAGGTTCAAAAAAGAACACTCCATATGCCGCTCAAACCGCTGGAGAAGAATGTGCTAAAACTGCATACGATCTTGGTTTACGTAAAGTAAAAGTTTATGTAAAGGGCCCCGGTAATGGCCGCGAAGCTGGAATCAGGGCAATCGCCAGTGTAGGTATTCAGGTTACAGAAATTATTGATGTAACTCCACTACCTCACAATGGATGTAGACCTGCCAAAAGAAGACGTGTTTAATTTTTATAAAGAGTAAACAATGGCAAGATATATTGGACCAAAAACAAAAATAGCCAGAAAATTTGGCGAGCCTATTTACGGACCCGATAAGGTATTGGATAAGAAAAATTATCCACCAGGGTCTCACGGACAGGGACGTCGTCGCCGTAAAGTTTCAGAATACGGTGTTCAGCTAAAAGAAAAACAAAAAGTAAAATACACATATGGCGTTCTTGAACGTCAGTTTCGTAAGTTATTTGATAAAGCTCAACGTTCTAAAGGTATTACCGGTGAAATGTTGTTGAAACTGCTCGAATCTCGCTTAGATAATGTTGTATTTCGTTTAGGTGTTGCATCTACTCGTTCAGCTGCTCGTCAGTTGGTTTCTCATAAACACATTACAATAAACGGTAAAGTATGTAACATTCCTTCATACTCTGTACGTCCGGGAGATGTAATTGCTGTTCGTGAAAAATCTAAATCACTTGAGGTGATTACTGATTCATTAGGATCACGTCGCTCAACTAAAAGCGCATGGTTAGAATGGGACGATGCAGTACTATCAGGTATATTTCTTAACGTTCCAGAACGTGACGAAATTCCTGAAAATATTAAAGAACAACTAATCGTTGAGTTGTATTCGAAATAATCACTATATATAAAAAACTATGGCAATATTAGCTTTTCAAAAACCCGACAAAGTGATAATGCTCGATTCGGACGAGAAAGTAGGAAAATTCGAATTCCGTCCACTCGAACCTGGATATGGTATTACCATCGGTAATGCTCTACGTAGGATTTTATTATCGTCTTTAGAAGGTTATGCAATAACTACTATCAAAATTGAGGGAGTAGAGCATGAATTTGCCACGATCAAAGGTGTAATCGAAGACGTTACCGAAATTATCCTTAACCTTAAACAAATTAGGTTAAAAAAGGAGATTGAAGATTTCGATAACGAAAAAGTTTCTATTACAATCACAGGTCAAGATAAATTCACTGCCGGCGATTTAAATAAATTTATTACCGGTTTTAGTGTGCTTAACCCTGACCTAGTAATTTGCGAAATGGAGCCTGCTGTTAAGCTTCAAATGGAAATTACTATTGGTAAAGGCCGTGGTTATGTTCCAGCTACAGAAAATAAACCTGTAGAGGAAGAGTTTGGTGTGATTCCAATCGATTCAATTTACACTCCGATAAAAAATGTTAAATACGCTGTTGAAAATTTCCGTGTTGAACAAAAAACAGATTACGAAAAGTTAGTTTTCGAAATCCAAACCGATGGATCAATTCATCCTAAAGATGCTTTGAAAGAAGCTGCTAAGATTTTGATTTATCACTTTATGCTTTTCTCTGACGAAAAGATAACTATCGATTCAGATGAGAAATTTGCAAATGAAGAGTTCGACGAAGAAGTCTTACACATGCGTCAAATGTTAAAGACCAAGTTAGTAGACATGGATCTTTCTGTTCGGGCGTTGAATTGTTTAAAAGCTGCTGATGTTGAAAAACTTGGTGACTTAGTACAATACAATCGTAACGACCTGTTGAAGTTCCGTAACTTCGGTAAAAAATCGTTAACCGAATTAGACGACTTGTTATCTGGCATGAATCTTAATTTCGGAATGGACATTAGTAAGTATAAACTAGACAAGGAATAGTATAACGATGAGACATAATAAGAAATTTAACCACTTGGGCAGAAAAAGCGCTCATCGTAAAGCAATGCTTTCGAACATGGCTTGCTCGCTTATTCTGCATAAGAGGATTACAACTACAGTTGCAAAGGCTAAGGCACTCAAAATGTATGTTGAACCTTTGATGACAAAATCAAAAAACGATACCACTCACAGTCGTAGAGTAGTATTCAGTTACCTTCAAGATAAAGAAGCAGTAACTGAACTTTTCCGCGAAATTTCTCCTAAAATTGCCGACCGTCCTGGCGGATATTTACGTATCCTTAAAACAGGTAATCGTTTAGGCGATAATGCTGAAATGTGTATGGTAGAGTTAGTAGACTACAACGAAAACATGTTGAAGGTGAAAGAAGAAAAGAAAACATCTTCTCGTCGTCGTCGTGGTGGTGCTAAAAAGCAAACAACAGCTCCGGTTGCTGCAAT
>JAQIBQ010000559.1 GCA_027859005.1 Prolixibacteraceae bacterium
ATACAAGTATGTAGATAGAACAAAATTCTATTCGATACGAGAAATAAATGGAAACATGCCTTATGTTCAGGTTATTGGCAAAATTGATTCTTTTCAAAAAATAGGTGAAGGACCAAAATCAAGATTAACTGCAAATTTTGTAGATAAAACAGGTTCCTTAGAATTACTCTGGTTTAGAGGAGTGAAGTGGGTGATTCAAAATCTAAAACCTAATACGATATATGTGGTATATGGAAAACCAGCTGCATTTAATGGAAGAATAAATATTGTACATCCCGAATTGGAATTATACGCCGATTTAAAGAAAAATATATCGGGTTCAATTCAGGCATTTTATAATACTTCGGAGAAAATGAAAAATCAATTTCTAACTTCGAAGGGAGTACTAAAACTCCAAACTAATTTACATTTAGCATTATCAGGGAAAATACCAGAAACCCTACCAGCATGGTTTGTTAGCAAGTATAAACTAGATAATCTAAGTAATGCATTGCATCAAATTCATTTTCCCGACAATGCAACAAGTATGCGAAAGGCTCAATTTCGTTTGAAATTTGAAGAATTATTTTTCATTCAACTAAAAATATTGAGTCTTAAATCAAGAAGAGAGCAAAAATTTAAGGGACATGTATTTGGTATTGTTGGTGAAAATTTAAATACATTTTATCACAAGTGCTTGCCTTTTGAAATGACAAATGCTCAAAAAAAGGTGATTAAAGAAATTCGATTCGACGTTGGATCTGGCTTGCAAATGAATCGCTTACTTCAGGGGGATGTTGGTTCAGGGAAAACACTGGTTGCTTTAATGTGTATGCTTATTGCGCTTGATAATGGTTTGCAAACCTGTTTAATGGCACCAACCGAAATATTAGCCATTCAGCATTACAATACGCTTTTGAAAATGTTAGAACCTCTTGGCTTAAACATTAAACTTCTGACCGGATCTACAAAAGTGAAAGAGCGAAGAATTGTTCATAGTGAACTTGAAAATGGAGAAGTAAATATCTTAATAGGAACACATGCTTTAATTGAAAACAAGGTTCAATTCCAAAATTTAGGATTTGTTGTGATCGATGAGCAACATCGATTTGGAGTAGCACAACGAGCTAAATTATGGGCAAAAAATACAATTCCACCACATGTTCTAGTTATGACAGCAACACCTATACCCAGAACGCTTGCCATGACCGTATACGGAGACTTAGATGTGTCAGTTATAGATGAACTGCCTCCTGGGCGAAAACCGGTTAAAACACTTCATTTTTACGATAACAAGCGAAAGCAAGTTTATCAGTTTATTAAACAAGAAATTGAAAAGGGGCGTCAAGTATATATCGTGTTCCCTTTAATTGAAGAATCGAAAAAACTTGATTATAAGAATTTGGAAAGTGGGTATGAAGTGATTACTAAAGTTTTTCCCGATATGAAGGTTAGCATGGTACATGGAAAAATGAAGCCTGCTGAGAAAGAAGCCGAAATGTTGCGATTCAAAAATCACGAAACACAAATTTTAGTATCAACAACTGTTATTGAAGTAGGTGTTGATGTACCTAATGCTTCGGTAATGGTTATTGAAAGTGCCGAACGTTTTGGACTATCTCAGCTGCATCAGTTGCGGGGTAGGGTAGGCCGTGGGGCCGATCAGTCGTATTGTGTACTTATGTCATCGTATAAATTATCGAAAGAAAGTACCATACGTTTAGAAACAATGGTGAGAACTACCGATGGGTTCGAGATTGCTGAAATTGATTTGAAATTACGTGGACCGGGCGATATGGAAGGTACTCAACAAAGTGGTATAGGCTTCGACCTAAAGATTGCGAACCTAGGCAAAGATGGTGAAATATTGCAGCATGCGCGTAATATTGCAAGCGATATAATTGAGAATGATCCTACACTTTCTAAGCCTGAAAACAATCTTTTTCGTTTGCAGTTAAAAAGAATGAAGAATGCAAAATTCAATTGGATAAATATTAGCTAAGTAATTGAATCAATAGTTCGGTAAGCATTTTGCAATGCATTGATAATAAGATAATTAAAAAAGCAGTAGTTTTATGTAACTCGCTAATATATAGTTGTTTACATTGTGCCTCATTACTCAAATCTCAAAATCTAACGATCTATTGTGAATTGGAGCACAGCGAAAATCGGCGGTAGCCAAAATGTATAATTGACAATTTAAAACGTTATAACTTACTATTAAGTAGTTAATTGATGAAATTTAAATACGACATTATATCTGTCGTACTATTTAAACGCATTATGTAATTCCTTTTTTTAACTTTCTTGTTATTCAATTTGAATTTTGATAAAACAAAATACAATGACTAGGGGTTATGATTATCAGAAGATTTGAAAATATTGAATCATGAATTTTAATCTTTGAGAATAAGCTGAACCTAAGCTCCAAATCTTTAAATGAGTTTCAGCAATTAGTATAACATATCTACAAATGAAGCAACTAAACTTACTGTACATACTACTATTCGTTTTTGTATTAAATGCTGAAAGCAATACTGATTCAAGACGAACAATGAATAATCAAAAAAAAGTGTACGCTATTTTTGTTGACAAGTTTATAAGGATTCCACCACCAAAAGATTTCTTACTCAAATCTGCAAACGAAAATAAGTGCAACATTGAAGTGCAATACAATGGTTTTACGGAAGAAGCAAAAGTTGCTTTTGAATATGCTGTTTCTATATGGGAATCGTTGCTTGTTTCCGATCAAATTATAAATGTTGAAGCAAATTGGACTGAATTTGAGAACGAAGATTCGGTGGTTGTTCTTGGATCTGCAGGAGCCGCTAGTACTTATGCGAATTGTGAAGGGATGCCCAGTAATAAATTGTTCTACGTCACTTCTTTGGCCGAAAAATTAACACATCAAAATTTAAACCGATCTAATAATCCAGAAATATATGCCTACTTCAATAGCGAAACGAATTGGTACTACGGAACCGATGGAAATACACCTAGTGGCAAATTTGACTTGGTTTCTGTTGTTTTGCATGAATTGTGCCACGGACTTGGATTTGATGGCAGCATGGGTGTAACAGATTCCAATGAGGGTATTTGGGGCTATGGAAGCAAATACGCCGATTCATTTGATAGTTTTATTTTAAACAGTAGTGGTCAAAAGCTTATCGATTTGACTGAATTTGAAAATCCATCTTCTGAATTGTTAAAACAATATACAAGTAACAATATTAGCTTCGATGGGCCTGTGTTACATTATAATACTAATAATAAGGCCAATTTGTATGCACCCAATGAATATGAAGTGGGATCGAGTATCTATCATTTAAGCCGCGAATTTGACAATACACAACATCGATTAATGACACCTGGCATAACAACCGCAAGTTCAATACACGATCCTGGCATAATTACGCGAAGTATATTGGAAGATATTGGTTGGTCAACTATTAGCATTACCTGTAATCGTCCATCAAATCAAGAAGAAATATTAAACATTACTATTGAAGCTGAAATTATTCCAGATTTTCAAACTGAACTTATTGATCCTTCCATTAGCTATTCTATTAATAACAGTGATTATATTACTGAGGACTTAGTAGCAATAGGTGATCATTCAATTTTTAAAAAAGAAATAGAAATAAATGAAAAGGCAGATATTCGTTATTATATTTCAGTCAAAGATAAATATGGGCGAACTTTTTATTATCCAAATTCTGTTCCAGAAGAGCCTGCAACAATTGTAGTAGGTCCCGATACAATCGAACCAGTTATATCGCATTTAAACAATGAAAATTTTTACATCGATGAAAATGAGTTAATTATATTGTGTGCTATTACCGATAACTTTGGAGTTGATAGTGTTTGGATCCAGTACTTTGTAAACGGAAATGAAAAAAATCCCTTGCCTCTGCAATTGTTGAAAGATGATCTCTACAATGTGGTAGTAAATTTCGATAACATTCATTTGGAAATTGGCGATACAATTACTTATCGAATTATAGCAAAAGATGTAGCATCAGCTGGTAATACTTCTTTTCA